>JAJRXL010000535.1 GCA_024276335.1 Bacteroidota bacterium | reverse complement strand
GACCGGCCTGGCCTGCCAGGGGATTGAATGCCATGTCGCCGTTGTTCGACATCCACATCAGGATCGTGTTGATACTGATGAAGTCGTAATCGTCGTTCTTGCTGGTCTTCGACAACCCATCACCATCCGGGCCGCCGGATGCTAAGACGACTGGCATTCCAATGAGCGCAAACAGAAGCATCAATGGAATTATTTTTTTCATTTGTTATATCTCCTACTAAATTCACGCATGTTCTTCAAACGCTTTGGTTCGGACTTAAAAATCGAACCGAAGTCCAAATCTGATCTGGCGCGGTGGCCCAAACAGGTTGGCATTCGCGATGTTCAATTGGTAGTAAAGGTCTTTGAACAGGTTCGTGTACACATCGCCGTATGGCGAGTAGTTTGCAATATCCGCCTGTCCTTCTTCCGAAGTCAAGTATCCGTTGTCATCCGCAGTGCCACTGGTGATGAAGACGTCCTCAACATTCTTGGTGTTCAGAACGTTGATAATCCATACGTAGAAATTCAGGTCTAACGGACCAACGGTAACCGTTTTGTCCAGACGAAAATCAAGCTGGAAGTTCCATGGCGTCCGTGAAGCGTTCAACTCCTCAATCGGTTGGCGACGATTGCGGAAGCTCTTGTCATCAACGCGCGTATAGGGGTGACCGCTGTTAAAGGTAAACAAGATGTTCAATCCCAATCTTTCCAACGGGTAGAGACTTCCCATCTTGGGGCCGTCATCGGCACCAAATCGATAATCGAGATTGATCGATCCACGGTGAGTCTGATCGAACGCCAACGCCGTTGCGTATTGGGGGAAGAACGGAACGCGTGTGGGAGATTGCCAGATCATCCGGAATGCCGTCGATGGGCTGGAACCCGTGCCACGAGCATCCGAGAATGTATAATTTGCGTTCGCCTGGATTCGCTCCGTGCGACGCAAGTCAATCTTTAATTCCATACCAACCGTCGTCGCGAAATCCCCGTTTACCCAAGCATAATACGCCTGGTGCGGAGCTCCTTCTTCGGCGGTGATTTGCCGCTGCTGGATCTGGCCGCGAATATCCTTGTAGAAAGCGCCAATATCAAACGCCAGGTTATCTCCAATTTGCTGACGGAAACCTATATCGTATTGCGTTGTCCGCTCTGGACGCAAACCGAAGCCAACCGGCGCGCCAATAGCATAACCGCCTTGAATATTGTCCGCCACGAGTGAAGCGCCAAGGTAGATATCGCGCAAACGGCTCTGCTGAATAAACTTGCCGTACTGCGCATAAAATACCGTCTGGTCGGTCACGGGGAAGGAGAAGCCCAGTCTCGGACTCACTGTCTGCGAAGGTTCTACGTCAACAAACTGATCTTGCCTGATATTCCCATCAGTATCGAATTCGATAAAATGAGGATTCTTGAACGCCTTGTCATCAGTGTTGATGTAGTCATACCGCAAACCGGCGTTAATCACGATGTCTTCATACTCGATTTTATCCTGAACGAAGAATGCGGCGAACACCGGCTTCTTTGGCCCTTCCAGACCACTGTCGAGCTCATTACCCCATTGGTCGTAACCGTAATTATTGATGCGGTTCGTCACCTGGAGTTGGCGATCCGTAATATCCGGCGAATTGCGTAGCGCACCGGCCAAGGCAACCACGCGGCCATTGGCGTAGTTCCTGATTACGTAGGAAGTGAATTCGCCGCCCAGACGGAATTCATGCTCGCGACCGAGCTGGTGCGTTACCGCCAACTTGGCCCCGATGGATTGATACCGGCTCTTGCTGTACGCTGACAGTGGAGTTCCATAGGTGCTCCAAACATAGCCAAACCCATACATTGGATTCGGTCCTAGTCCGTCCGCCCGGAAATTCGGATATCCCATCTGGGCATTGGCAAGGGAGTCACCGTACAAAGCGAGATCATGCTTGAAATCCGGATCCATGCTGATGTTCCGGGTAAAGAAGTAGTTCAGGTTTAATTCGTAGAACGTGTTCTTGCTCAGCAAGTGCGTAAACTTCAAGTTCGCGGCAAGGTTTTCCGACTGGCTTAAAGTCGCGCGTCGTTCCGCAAGAAACGTGGTAATACCAACACCGCCACGGCTCGTCCCGTAACCATAGTTTGCACCAAAGCGAATATTGATGGGGTTAAGATCGGCCGTGATATTTCCATTCAACACGTAGTTTTCACCCGCAGCGTTAACAATTTTCCCCGCCGGGTACACGATGTCGATGAAATCTGCCTTTGCGCCAAGACGCGGATCGAAAATTCCATCCTTGGGCAGGTATTTATACTTTCCGGTTGGGTCAGGAAGGAAGTTGCCGTTCCCGTCAGTCTGGTACTTGGTTGCATCGGGAAGATTCTGCCAGGCGGTCGTTTGACGAATCGGCTCGTAATACTGTGTCAGGTTAAATCCTTCCCAGTAGCGGATCGGCGTGCGATTGAAAGAATTCTGCCCGGCGATGAAGAATTTCAACGGTCCAACCAACGGCCCACCGGCAGTCAACACGTATGTGCTCACGCCGTACGGATAGGTCCCCATGGTTTTTTCGCCGGGTGTACCCCAGCTATCCGTAAAGAACTCTCCCGAAATATTCAGCTTCCGTCCGCCCGTGCGGATCGACGTGGAAATAATTCCCGCGTTGCCCCCGCCAAATTCAGCGGAATAACCGCCAGCCTGGAAATTGATCTCCGCGATGGCGTTATTGATGACCGAAACGGCACGCCCGCCAAACAAGGGATTGTTCACGTTCACACCATCGACCAGGTACTGGACCTCGTCGCCGCGGCCTCCACGAACATAGATGGTTCCGTTTTGTCGGACAATCCCGGCCGACGTCGCGATAACTCCTTCGACACCGCGAACCGGCATGTTCTCAATATCATCTTGGGTTTTAACCGTCGTCGCATTTGTAACGTTCTTTTCGACCAACGGCCGTTTCCGAACGATGACGACTTCCTCGACCTTGAATGCTTCCGACGGCAAGCGGAAATTCACATCCGTCGTCTTATTACTGGACACAAGGATGTTGGTAATCGTGATGTCCTTGTACCCTACATAACTTGCCTTCAAGGTGTGTTTGCCGATCGGCACGTTCAAGATGACGAAATTGCCATCCAGATCGGTTGCATCACCGAGCGAGGTGCCGACGATGATGACGTTGGCACCGATGAGTGGTTCACCCGTCTCCCGATCAGTGACTTTCCCTGCTATTTTTCCTGTTTGGGCCATGAGGCCTAAAGGCAGGAGAAATAAGCACAGGAAACCAATTAGTAGTTTCTTCGGCATATGATCCTCCTACGATACATTCGTAATATTAATAGAAAGAAATTCTCGTGAAGTATTGGAGCGGTTCAAAAGAGCACGTGGCCGATGGCACCGGCGTTGATTCCGTCGCGAAGCAAAGATTGACACGGGAAGGGTCTTCCCTGTTGTCCTCGTTGTCCTCGATAAAATTCCGCAACCGACCATTGCTGATTTCACTCCGACTAGTCGTCCAGAAGGACGAGCACTTCCGCATTGACGACGTCACCCACCAGGACAAACGAATAGCGGTGCTTTTCGTCAATCGTCTGTTCGAAGTACTCATTGCTCAGAAGAGAAACTCCTCCGGAAAGCGGGTAGAATTTGTACGTTCCAGCCTTCATCAAATAATAACTCGAAGGATAGCCGTACGGGATGCTACTGAAAATGGTTTTCCCGCTGGCGTCGTTGATGGCCAGGTCAATTGGTCCTGCGCCATAAACAGCGTGGAATATCCTGACATCGGCGCTGTCGGCATGATTATTCTCAACCGAGTAGATATTCCTTTCGTTCGCCGAATAGAGCGCAACGTCACCTTTTTGGATCCGACCTATGGCGAAAATCGTCATCTTTTTCTTGGCCGGGATACTCAAAATTTGGTGATAGATATTGGATGCTGTATCCAGCCCTGCTGGAACGATACGGAGCTGGCGCGTGCCCGCCGGGATGCTGAGATAAGCCGAGTATTGTTTGTACACGAACCCGGACACCATCAAACTGTCATCCACGTAAATATCGACAGGACCAGAGGCGTCGGCAACAGCATGCACGAAACGCACCTTGGCGTCGGGCCGCTGTGGGACTGCGATAGTCGGTTCATCAATGCATCCCGACAAGACAATTCCCAGTCCTGCCAGAAAAACCGCCAGCGTCCCAAATTTGCGTAGGAGCAACTGTGGCATATGTTTCCTCCTTATCAGTTGTAGGGAATAAAAATACTACAGTGGATTATGTATTCTTTCATTGTGAGGCTTCTCGTATGCTCCGTTTTTAGGGCATCGCCTACACGGAGTGATCAATGCCTGTTATTTTTAAAAGAGGTCAGGGCAAACAGTTGAAGAGCGATTCATACGATATTCGCAACAGGTCTTTCAGTCTTTCAGCGGGTATGAAGTTACGCACCATACCACTAAAAAGCAAGTTGTTTGTGGCCCGACGGCAAGAATTAACATCGCCGACTGGACGCATTTCCCCGGGGGATCACCGCGCCTCCCCGGGCACGTGATGTGCTCCATGAAAAGTGAGAATGAACATCTCGTATCGCATGAACACCTTTCTGACCGTTCGTTCCTTTTCTGGACACCGTGCCTTGGATTTCAAGGTGTTCCAGCGTCGCATACAGATAAAAGAAGAGGCTGGTGAACCACCAGCCTCCCGAAAAATCAAGACTCGCCGAAATTTACTTTGCAAACGTCATCTTCAGCGTTTTTACGTACGTGTTACCATCCTCAAGTCCGACAGCCTTGAGGCGGTACATGTATACACCACTCTGGTGCCCGTCGGCATTCCAGGTCACGGTATGACTCCCGGAACTCATACGCCCGTTGACCAGGATGGCAACTTCCCGTCCCAACACATCGATCACCTTCAACGTAACCTGTGAAGCTTCCGGTAACGTGAAAGCAATACTCGTGCTCGGATTGAAGGGATTCGGGTAGTTCTGGTTCAACTCGAAGGCATATTCAACCGGACTTGGCGCCGATTCCTTCGGGAACGTAATCATGGGATGCACTTTGCCGAAGTTCCGGTTTGCCGCCCAGTTGTCCATCGAATGTACCATCCCGTTGCCATCCGTGTCCATGTAGCACCCCAGCGTTGTGAACCAAGGCAACGCGGGTTGAGGCACCCAATTGAATATCCGGAGCCTCTGCGCCTGTTCAGGCGAGAACACAAGCCCGGGAGCATAACGCTTGGGACCATACAACCACTTGGGATTGAGGTTCGCTTCAAATACGTACTTGTTCAGAGCGTCACGGTCCACAAGGTTTGCAACCCCGTCGTTATTCACGTCACCCGGCCATACGATGCAAGGGATAGTGCCTGCCTTGATGACGAGTACATTGTATTCCCACGTGGGCTTTTTCGGACCGCAATCACCCTCATAAATCAACTGGACTTTCAACCGGTGAAATCCTTCGGACAAACCATAGGGCACGCTTATTGGTAATGTGAATGTCTGGAGGGACGAGGTGAGATTGAACTGCTTGGTACCGCTTCCAACCAAGCTTCCACCGGGGAGATCGCTCAACCACCAGTTCGCATCGATGGTCTGGTCCGGACTGGAACTCATGTCGAACGTGAAGTTGTACGTCGACCCGATATCGAAGATGTACATGTCGTAACCGCCACGCTGCGGTACGTTCAGCTTCGGATCGTTCAGCACCGTGTTGTAGATAATCGTCGGTCCTGGCAATGTCAGGGTCTGCTGGTAACCGAAACTGTAGTTATACTGCATGTACGGCATGTAATTAGTAAGCCATGGATAGGTATTCCATCCCGCCATGAAGTAGTACCAGCCGGCACCCAAACCCTGCGTCCACTCGCCGAAAACACCGAAGGAAAAACCGATCTTCGTGGGAACGGAAATCTGCATCATGCTCTGGGTGTAACTTATGCGCGCTTCCGTGATCGTTCCGAAACCCGGCTTAAAGGTTTTCGCATAATCGACTCCTGCCGCGGGCCCGGAAACATAGAAATAGGATGCAAAGTAGCTGATGTAATTACATCCATAGGGCGCATGCGTAAACACCGCGGGAGTTGCTTTCGTCGAGTACATTTCTACCCGTGGAAAGGCGAACTGCCCCTCATCCGGCCACGCGCCCACCGGGCACCATGACTTGTCCGGAGCATTGCTTGGCCCGATATCGAAATTGAACATACCAATATCGGAAGCGGGTCCGTACGTCGCCCAGTCCGCGGCGCTAACGTTCTCATTCGTCCAGGCGATGTAGAGATATTCACAGTCGTTCTTGATGTAGAGATAGACCGATTCCGCACCGTGGGTGAAATAATAATTACTCGTGTACAACTTCACCGCATCATCCCACTCGCCCGCGTCAAATTTCCCGTCGATCGTGGGAATGACCTGCGCAAGGTTACTCGTGACATTCCCGCCCTGCGGAACAGCGTTGCCGCCAAATTGAGGACTGATTACCTGGCTGGGGGGTGGGAACAGTTCGGGGGACAACTCTCCCGGTGCAGCGGGCAAACGTACTGCTTCCGGTGGCAACATCCCGTCTTTCACGGGTTGTATGGACTTGACATCTGCCGACCTTTGGTTCTGAACCTGCTGTGCCGTTAATGGACTTACAAACAGTGCCATTCCCAGAAACAGGCAAAGAATTGTTATCGCTTTTTTCATGGTACACCTCCATTCATTAGTTGATTTATCCTTTAAACAAGTTTCTGATTGTCAGAGCTTTTTTATTGTTGGACAAACATGAAACGAGCTTTCCCGCTTTCGTGGGTGACCCCCACCATGTATATGCCGGGTTTGAATCTATCCAGGGGATAGACCCTTGTACCTTTCAATGCATGATCTTCCGAAAAGCGATACACCACTCTTCCCAATTGATCGTAGATTCTGACAGCCACGGCTCCATCCGTCGGAACGATGATCTCTAGATTCCCCCTATTGACAACGGGATTTGGATAGACGACAGCATCCAGTTCAACAGCCTTCGATTGATAGTACACCGTTGGTCCTTCAAACGTCTCGGTGCGTCCATCGACATCCACCTGTACCAGACGATAGCGATACCACCTCCCGGACAGAACATTTCCGTCATCATAGGTATAGGTCTTCGAGCCGTTTCCCCGCCGGGATTGAATCCAGGCAATCTCATCCCACGTCTTTGCCGAGCGTCGTTGCAGCTTGAAGCCGAGGCTCCCTGACTCGGATGATGTTT
>JAJRXL010000534.1 GCA_024276335.1 Bacteroidota bacterium | reverse complement strand
GCTGGCATCGCTCTGCTGCATCGGCCCGGTGGCGCTCGCACTCCTGGGCGTAGGCAGCCTGGGTGTGTTTTCCATCTTCGAGCAATACCGGCTTTGGTTCATCATATTGACCGTGATCCTGCTTGGCGCGGCGTTTTACTTCACCTACCGGAAGCGTGAAGTCGCGTGCGCAGACGGCTCGTGCGAAATACGAAGCGCGGGTAAATGGAACAAGATCAGCGTGTGGCTGGCGACCGTGATCGCCGCCGTCGCCATTGCCTTTCCGTATATCGGCGTTCTTCCCGCGCCCGACGTGAACGTTGCCGTGCAGCCCGGTGCGTCCCTCGTGCTGGAAATCGAAGGCATGACCTGCGTCTCCTGCGCATCCGGTCTGGAACAATCCCTGGCCGATGTCAAGGGAGTGCGGAAGGTGCGCGTACAGTACGAGGAGAAACGCGCGGATATTGTGTACGATCCCGCGATAGTATCCCCCGAGGTATTCGTACGGTTGGTGAGTGAAGCTGGATACGAGGCGAGGGTTATGAAAAAAAGTGCACTATCACCGGGCACAACTGCAAAGGAGGTACAATGACAAGGCCAATGATCGAAGTTGAAGTTACTGTCCGTGGTATGACCTGCGATTCCTGCCGGCGTTACGTGGAAGAAAGTCTCCGTGGTGTGCCGGGCGTGGATTCCGTGCAGGTAGCGAACTGGCAGGACGGAAGAGCGCTGGTCGTTGCGCACCGCAACGTAAGCGGAAAAGATCTGGTGCAAGCGGTGGAAAAGGCGGGGTATTCCGCGGAGATCCTTGACAGGAGGACGATAGAGAAGGCCGAGCCGGCAGCCCGCAGGCATGATTATGATCTCGTCATTGTCGGAGGCGGATCGGCGGCTTTTGCCGCGGCCCTACGCGCTTCGGAGCTTGGGGCACACGCCGTGATCATTAACGACGGTCTCCCGATCGGGGGCACGTGCGTCAATGTCGGCTGTGTGCCGTCCAAGACATTGATTCGCGCGGCCGAAGAGCTCCACCGCGCATCGCACCCGCGGTTTCACGGCGTCCGCGCCGCTGCCGGTGTGAGCGATCCAGCCGCCTTGTTCGAGCAGAAACGCGAGCTTGTAAACGAGCTGCGCGAGAAGAAGTACGTGGATATTGTCAGCGGCGATTCGAACGTGACGCTCCTGGAGGGGCATGGAAGGGTTACTGGGCAACACACGGTCGAAGTGAACGGTCGCGGTATTTCCGCTCGCCGCATACTTGTGGCAACCGGCGCTTCGCCCTTTGTTCCGGATATCCCCGGGATGGCGGAATCCGGGTACCTGACGAACGAGACGGCCTATGAGCTGAACGAAATTCCCGAGAAATTGATCGTCCTGGGCGGACGGTACATCGCGCTGGAAACGGCGCAGATGTTCGCCCGGCTGGGTTCACGGGTAACCGTGCTCCAGCGCTCGGAGCGCATCCTGCCGAATGAGAGCGAGGAGCTGACCGAAGCCCTTGCCGGGTATCTCCGGAAGGAAGGAATCGAGATCCGCACGGGCGTTCAAATAGAATCCGTCGCGAGAGAAGAGAAAACGGTTCGGGTGAAGGCACGGATCAACGGGATATCGGAAACGATCGAGGGCAGTCATGTCTTCGTCGCCACCGGGCGGCGGGGGAACGCATCAGGTCTCGGCCTGGAAGAGGTCGGCGTTGCCGTGGGGAGCGACGGCTATCTCCCCGTGGATGAGTTTCTCAGGACGTCTTCGTCGTCGATTTTCGGCGCGGGGGATGTCATCGGTTCTCCGATGTTCGTGTACACTGCCGCTTACGAAGGAGCCCTGGCAGCGGAAAACGCGCTTGCCGGCGACCGTATGAGCGCGCGCGATTATGCTGCCCTGCCGTGGGTGATTTTCACGGATCCCCAGGTTGCCGGAGTTGGTCTCGACGAGAAGCAAGCAAGGGAAAAAGGGATCGACGTGGATGCCTCGGTGCTGCCCATGGATTTATTGCCCCGCGCCCTGGCTGCGTTCGACACACGCGGGTTCATTAAGCTGGTGCGCAACACAGCCACCGACCGCCTCGTAGGCGCGCGCGTCCTGGCCCCGGAGGGTGGTGAGTTACTGATGGAACTCTCTCTGGCTATCCGGTACGAGATCACGGTTTCCGATCTGGCGGCTCGTTTCCATCCGTACCTGACCCTGTCGGAGGCGGTCAAGCTGGCGGCGATTGGTTTCACGCGCGACGTGAAGACGTTGTCCTGTTGCGCGGGATGAGAGAGAGGGAGCGTGTTATCCTCTTCTTTCCTGTGGATACTTTTATAAACATGATTCGTTCATTGTCATTGCAAATCCGCTTGCGGCGAATAATGCAATCTCGTCCAAATTTATAGATTGCTTCGGGCTTCGCCCTCGCAACGACCGGTTTTTAGAAGTCCCCCGCCCCATAGTGGTCTTCCTGTGAAAAATATCTTGGTGACCGAAAAATTCCCTTGATTTATTATGAGCATATGCTTATAATGGATTCCAAGAGAATGGAGAAATGAGCACCATGCCGAGACCAAAACGTTGCAGGAGAATTGCAGAGGAGCCCGGTTACCGCATTTTCAAACCGGCTGGAGTTCCGGCATCCGGTATCGAGGAGCTGGTTCTTGGGCTTGATGAACTGGAAGCAATTCGGCTGGCCGATGTTGAAGGTTTGTATCAGGAAGACGCGGCGGCGGAAATGAATGTCTCCCGCCAGACCTTTGGAAGGATCCTTGCTTCCGCACGGCGAAAAGTGGCGAACGCTTTAGTCAACGGGAAAGCATTACGAATTAAAGGAGGGAATATCGAGATGGCTGAGAAGAGAACGTTTACTTGCCATGATTGCGGGCACGTGTGGGAACTTGCTTACGGAACCGGGAGTCCGAGCAGGTGCCCGGAATGCCGGAGCACGAATATCCATCGCTTGCATAATGACAGGGGCCGATCGGGTTACGGTCGGGGAAGAGGGAGACGCAGGAGTGTTGAACGTGGCAGTCAACGTGGTTATGGGCGCGGGGCCGGCCGCCGATAACACGCGATTTATTAAAAACGATCCGGCACAGTTTCCATAGGGAGAATCGAACATGAAGATCGCAGTAGCATCCACGGATAGGAAAACGTTATCCAGGCACTTCGGAAGAAGCGCCTATTTTATTGTCTTCCACATCGAGAACAATACGATCACGCGGAGGGAAATTCGCAGGAATACGCATGCGGCTCACGCGAAAGGACGACACGGGAAAGAACGTCCGTCTCATCATTCTTCACACGGTCACGCTGAAATCGTGAATGTTTTGAACGATTGCGAAGCAGTGTTGTGTCGCGGGATGGGGCGGCGGGCCATGGATAATCTAAATGCGTTCGGTATCAAGCCGTGCATTGTCCGCGGCGATGTTTCCGTTGAGGAGGCGGTAACGGCGTATTTCGCCGGCAGTCTCGAAACGGTCGGAGAGAATTGTGAGGAGCGCAAGTAGCGGCTAGCGTGACCGAAACCGCGGGTTTGTATAGCTCGTAGCTCGTGGAGATTCGCAAATCCGCAAATTCGAAATTCATTTGGCATTTAGAATTCAGCATTAGCATTACAATCCCGTCGTACGTGGTCCGTCGTCTGTGGTCCGTGGTCGCATTCGGTAATTCGCAAATTCGCCAATTC
>JAJRXL010000061.1 GCA_024276335.1 Bacteroidota bacterium | reverse complement strand
TTTGCGATCTCCGCGCCTTCTTTGCGTTCTTTGCGGTTATATAGAAGACGGGAACAAGGAGACAAGGAGAATTTCGAATTTGAAAATTGAAATTTGAGATTTGGAATTTGGCGCTGCTTGAGAGCGGGTTGAACGTTATAACGTTAGAACGTTTTTCCTTTGCGATCTCCGCGCCTTCTTTGCGTCCTTTGCGGTTATATAGAAGACGGGAACAAGGAGACAAGGAGGACTGGAAATAATAGGAGAGATGCCTCGTGATTAGTAGCACTTTTTACTTCCGTTGTCGGAATCGAAAACCGTTGAAACGGTTGCAGCAACATGTCGGTGTGAACGCAATCCCACGGATAAATCCGTGGGCTGTTTTTTCCCTTTGCGATCTCCGCGCCTTCTTTGCGTTCTTTGCGGTAAAAACAGGTCGTAGTTCATGGTTCGTGGCTCGTGGCACCCCCACTGTCAGGATAGTTGTCGCCTCGAGTGAAATATCATCTTTACCTTTGAGGTGGGCGTAAAAGAGGAGAAAACCCAAAAACGGGGCAAGCCCGAAGAACGGGGTCAGGAGACCCCTCCTACAATTCTTATTCGCCAATCCGGTAATTCGCCAATTCGAAAATCATTTAGCATCCAGCATTTAGCATTGCTCTTCGAGCGTTTGCATGCGGAACATGCGACGGAATCTTGCGCCCAGGGATTTCTGCCACTGCTCGAGCAGGGCGTACATGGTCGGAACCAGCACCAGGGTAAGGAAGGTGGAAAACGAGAGCCCAAAGATGACCGCGAGCGCCAGGGGGCGCCAGAAATCCGCGCTTTCCGCCCCGATAACCAGCTTGAAATTGAACCAGTCGAAGTCTATACCCGTGGCCAGGGGCAAAAGACCGGCTGCCGTTGTCACGGCGGTGAGAATGACCGGGCGCAGACGAACCCGCCCCGCTTCCACCAATGCTTCGTTCAGGCTCATCCCGCGCTCCCGCAACTGCTTCACGAAGTCCAGCAGAACGATGGCGTTCTTTACGACTATCCCGGCCAGTGAAATAATACCCACCCCGGTCATGATGATCCCGAACGGTTCCTGCATGACCAGCAGCCCGAACAATACGCCAATCAGGGACAGGGCCACAGAGGCCATGATGATGACCGGTATCTTGAGCGAATTGAACTCCGAGACCAGAATGAGAAACACCAGGAGCAGGGCGATCATGAACGCGTTGCCCAGGAAGTCCTGCGCCTTCTTCTGCTCTTCATCTTCCCCGGTAAAACTGAGCGTATACCCGGCCGGAAGCCGGTATTCCTTCAACCGGGCCTTGACGTCTTTCAGCACCTCAGCTGAAGGACGGCCTTCATTGTTCGCCGTGATGGTCACCACGCGCTTGAGGTCTTTTCGGCGGATTGAAGCGATGCCCTGTGTCAGCTTGATGGTGGCCACCGATGTAAGCGGAATGGACAACAACTGGCCGCGGCGATTCATGAACGTGATGTGTACGCGCTCGAGGTCCGTAATGGATTTGCGCTGCTCCCGCGAGAGCCGCACCCGGATGTTGTACTCGTCCTCTCCCACGCGGTACTTGGAAGCTTCGATGCCGTTCACCGCCGCCCGGACGGTGTTGGCGATCTGGCCGGTACTCGTCCAGAATAACGCAGCCTTTTCCCTGTCAACAAGGATTTCGATTTCCGGCTTACCCTCGTCGTAGTCATCCTTGAGGTCAACCAGGTTTGGCACGTCGCGGATCGCGTTCTGGATATCGGCACTGATGGAGGCCAGCCGGTCGTAATCCTCGCCCGCAATTTCGATGCTGACGGGCGCGCCGACAGGCGGTCCCATCTGCCGTTCTTCGACCTTGATATCCGCCCCCGCGATGTTCGTGGCCCTGTCCCGGATTTCCTCCATGGTGGTAAAAGAACTCTGCTTCCGTTTCAGTTTCTCCAGGAAATTTATGGATATTCGGGACTTGTTGGATGTCCCCCGCCCGCCCCCGAAATCAAATGGATCATCGGAGGTCCCGACGTTGGCGACCATGTACTCGATATCGTCCCGGCCCTTGACTCCCCGGATTCGATCCTCGAGCAATTCCGTCGCCTGGTTGGTAACGTCGAGCGATGTCCCCGGCGGAAAAGCAATGCTGACGGTAACCTGGTTCGGTTGGGTGCTGGGGAAAAATTCCACGCCGTTGTTGAACAAACCGAAAAGGACAAGCACGACGACCAGCAGCGCTATCGAACCGCCGATAGTAAGGCCTTTGCGTTCCAGCGTCCAGTGGAGCGTCTTCACGTACACCCGCTGGAGCATGGGAAAGACCTGCTCGTCCATCTTGTGATAGAGATAGGTAATCGGGTTGTACTTTCTCCACCACACGGGATGCGCGCGGTTTTCCCGCACCTTGCGGATCTCCTTCTGGTAGTTGATCCATACCGCCCCCTGGACGGGACTGATGACGAACGCGACGACCAGCGAAGCGGCAAGCATGATGATGAGTGTGATGGGCAGGAACGACATGAAATCGCCGACCACGCCCGGCCAGAACAAGAGGGGCACGAAGGGGGAGACCGTCGTGATCGTGGCGGAAACCACGGGTACCGCAACTTCCGCGGTGGCATTCTTGGCGGCAAGAATCGGCGCGGTTTTGAAATCCTGCTGATGCCGGTATATGTTCTCGATCACTACCACCGCGTCATCAACGAGAATGCCCAGCACCAGGACCAGGGCAAACAAGACGACGAAGTTCAGTGTGATACCCGCATAGGCGATAACTATAAAGCCAATCAGCATCGACAACGGTATGGCGGTGGAAATAAGCAGGGAATTCTTGAAGCCGAGAAACATGAACATGACAAGAACGACGAGCGCCATGCCGGTGATGATACTATTCTCCAGCTCGCTTACCTGTCGGTCGATGGCCTTGGACACATCGTTGGAAATCACCAGGCTGACACCGGGAGGGACGTTCAACCGCTCTTCGCGTACGATGGATTTTACATCGCCCGCAATGCGCAACAGGTTCTCGCCGGCGCGTTTCCGCACGGCCAGCGAGACGACCTCGGTGCCGTTCATGCGGGCGTACGACTGCCGGTCCTCGAATCCATACACCACCTCCGCCACGTCGCGGATATACACCGGCTTGCCCTGGTGCAGCTTGATGATGATATCCTCGAGCGGCTTGACCTTCTGGAATTCCCCGGGGATGCGGATGGAGTAATTCATTTTCCCGTTGTCGATGACGCCGCCCGGAATGGTGAGGTTCTCGCTTTTGATCTTGTCGATGATATCGCTGAAACCGATGTTGAACGCGTTCAAACGGTTGACGTCGCAGTTGATTTGAACCTCCGGCTTGAGGCCGCCGTTCAGGTCCACCCGCAGGACGCCGGGGACCGTCTCAATCTTGTCCTGCAAGTCTTCCGCGATTTTGCGCAGCCGGGCGTTCCCCACGTCGCCGCCCACGTTAATGAACATGATGGGGAATTCACTGAAGTTGATCTCCGACACGACCGGATCGAGGATGTCCTGCGGCAGTTCCGGAAGCGTGGAATTCACCTTGTCGCGTACCCGCCGCACCGCGTCGTCGATATCGATGCCGGTATTGAATTCCACCTGCACGGTCGAGAGTCCTTCTTTCGACGAGGAGCGGATTTCCTTGACATCTTTCAGCGAACGGAAGCTCTGTTCCAACGGCTTGGTCACCAGCCCCTCGATGTCCATTGCCGAGACGCCGACGTACGGCGTGGAGACGATGACAAGCGGGATCGTGATGTCCGGCGCGGCTTCACGGGGAAGAGAGAAATACTCCTTGCCGCCGACGATAATGATCATCAGCATGAACAGGTATACCGCGACCCTGTTGTCAATTGCTTTTTCCCAGATTTTCATACGCTATACTTATCCCATGGGAACCAGCCGGTTTGCGCTTCCATCTTCGCCCTCTGCACAACGTTGTCCGTTCGAGGCGGCCGGTTCGGATTCCTTGTAATTAATATTGCACCACTTCGACCGGCTGGCCATCCACGAGGTCCTGGTATCCCTGGACGATGACCCGATCACCGGCTTGCAACCCGGAAAGGATTTCCACCATGTTGCCGTTGCGGCTGCCCGTGGTAACGCGGCGCTCGCGGGCGACGCCGTCTTCCTCGACGTACACGACAAGGCGGTCGGTATCCACCTGTTGCAGAACCTGCTGGGGAACCAGCAGCGCCTCGCGCGTCCCGCTGATGCTGATGTACATCTTGCCGACCATCTCCGGCTTGATCTTATTCCCCGGGTTGCCGACCACTACTTCCACCGGGAGGGCCCGGTTGCTGGAAGAAACGGACGCGCCCATGTAGGAAATCCTCCCGGAAATCGTGTCGCCGGGCAGCGCGTCGAAAACCACGCGTACCGGCGTTCCCAGCCGTACCTCGGGAGCGTAGTGTTCCGGCACTTCACCTTGTATGCGCAGGCGACTGGCGTCGACGATGCGGGCAAGGGGAACACCGGGAGGAGCCATTTCTCCCGGATCCGCCATGCGTTGATCGAGATAGCCCGCAACCGGCGCGCGAAGGCGCGTCCGCTCCAGTCTCGCCTCCGCCAGCTCCATGGCTGCCTTGGCCGACTCGTAATTGTATTGCGCATTCTTGAACTGGAGCTCACTGACCGCCTGCTCTTCGTACACTTTTTTCTGCTTCCGATAGTTCATCTCGGCCAGCTTGAACTGGGCCAGCGCCGCCTCGTACCCTGCCTTCAACACCTCGTCCTTGAGAACCACGACAACGGCGTTTTTCGGGACGTACGCGCCTTTCGGGTATTTCCATTCCTTGACGACCCCGCCTTCCTCGGGCGACAGCATGATGTCTTCGTAGGCCTTGGCGATGCCCATGACCACGAATTCCTTCCCGTACGGGGCGGGTTGCAACTCCATGACTTTCACCGCGATGGGTTGCGCCTGTTTTTTCACCCCCGTGTTTGTATCCGTTTCCGCGTTGGAATTCCCACAGGATGATAAAACCAGGCCCGCCACCATCACGGCCAGTATTCCAAAAATAATTGCTGCGTTTTTCATGACCTGTCTCATGGATCTTGAATGATGATTATTATTCTATTAAATCACGGGCGAAGTCCGGTATCCTGCCGGTGATCTCGTCCAATTCCGCCACTGCCACGAGGTAGTCGTACATCGCCTGGATGCGATTCACCTTGGCCTGTGTCAGGGCGAGCTGGGCGTCGTTCACTTCGAGCTGGGTTCCGCTGCCGCTCTTGAATCGAACCGTGGCGATGCGGTAACCGCGCTCCGCCTGCTCAACCGTTTTTTGCTGGGCCTCGATTCGCACGCGCGCCTCCTTGATCCTCATCACGATGGTTTCCGCGCTCGTCTTGAGACCTTTTTCCGTTCCTGCAATGACTTCGTTGGTCTTCCGCAGTTCGAGTTCCGCCTCCTCGATGCGGGCGTTGGTCCGCAAGCCCTTGAACAGGTTCATGGACAGCGTGACCCCGACCAATGAACTTGCCACGAAATCCGATGAAGAAAGATTGAGGTCGTTCTTCGCCGCCTGGTACTGGTAGTTTCCAAAAGCGGCGATCGTGGGCAAGTAGTCGGACCGCTCGATGGCGATGAGCTCGTCATTCACGTCGCGTTGCAAACGCAGGGCGCGGAGGTTGTAATTGGTCTCCATCACGAGATCGGAGGCCTGTTCCAGCAATTCATCGTCGACGGGTTGGAATTCGAGGCTCCCATCGATTTCCAGCTCCGTGTCCACGGGAACTCCCATGACGATTTTCAGCGCGTTCAATGCCGATTTGTAATTGTTCTCCGCTTGGATCACCAGCGGCCTCAAGTTGCCCACCGCTACCGAAGCGCGTACCTCGTCGTACTCGGATACAAGTCCCTGCTTGCTCAACACCTCGACATTGTGGTAGTTCTCTTTCGCGTTGGACAGGTTTTCTTCCATCATCTTGTGCACTTCGGCCGCCATCAATACGCCGTAGAATGCCTTGCGGATGTTGGCGATGGTCTGGATTTCCTTGGCCTTGTACACTTCCCGCGCGGCCCTGGAGTAGATCTCGGCGGTTCCGATTCCCGTGAACACGGCGGAATTGAAAAGTATCTGGGAAGCAGTCAGCGAGAAATCGAAGGAGTGGGTCGATCCCACCTCGATGGGGACAATCCGCCCGCTGCCGGGGTTCTGGAAATCCGGCAGGAAGAAGACCGGCTTCTTGAGGGCCCGGGCGTACCGTCCGCTCAAATCGACAGTGGGAAGTGCGTTCCCGACCGCCTCATTCACCTTTGCGTCCGATTTCTGAACTTCGTAACGGGCAGCCGCCAACTCATTGTTGTTCTGGAGGCCGATTCGCACCGCGTCCTGGAGCGTGACTTTCAAACGCTGGGGCTCCTGCGCCATAACGACGTGCGCCAGAAACGCAAGTAAAAATACGGTAACCGTGAAAACGATTTTTTTCGTCATACGTCAGTCCTGGTTTTCGGTATCCTTGGATTCTGGAATCAGTCTATCGAGACCACGGATGAAAATGGTCTCCAGGATATACATGGCTTCGCTTATCTCTTCCTCCATCCGCCCCTCACCCACGAAGGTGAGCATATCCCCGGCATCTTGTTCGTTGTTGCCGTGCCGAATGAAATTGAAATGGAAAATCCCTAATACCGTGTGGATGAAAAGGAACGCGATCATTTCCAGGCGGTCGCCGCCTCCTTCCAGGCCAGGATCGCGTTCCAAGACGTCCGCCAGTTTCCGGACGGAATCCTGCAACCCGATGTGCCAGCAATCCCGGGATTGCACCTTGGTCATTTCCCGCATGTAAAGGGAAAACAAGTCCGCGTTTTCATACAAGTGCCGGAGAAAGCGCTCTCCGAAATGCCGCAGGAGCTCGCGGGGGGGACCTTCCCGATCCAACTCCTCTCGCGTGAGCTCCACCATCTGCGCGAACCCATCCTGCATGACCTCACGGAACATCTCCTCCTTTGTGGAGAAGTAATGGTACAAGGTCGCTTTCCCGAATTCCGCCTTCTCGGCAATTTCATCGATCGTCGCGTCCTTGAAACCGCGCATGGCGAAGACTTTCCGGGCAGCCGCCAGGATTTCCTGCCGGTGCCGCAAGCGCTCCCGTTCTTTTCGTGTTAGTTGTTCAGGCATTCATATAAAAAATATTTGTTTACAATACAGGTCATCTCATAAATCATACTACCCGGTCGAAAAATGACCCAGGGTCATATTACGAACAAAAAAGTAAATGTTTCAATTCCCGAAACATTTTTTGCTTAAAACCAGGAAAAAAACGTGATGCCGAAACCGTCGACGCCTTTCAGCGATGAGATCAGGCGCGGGTGAATGGAAAAACCGGCGGTCCCGGGTGCGAGCGATTCGTTGTAGTCCCGGACGAAGATCGCCGCCTGCACCGCCGACCAGATGCGATTGATCACCAGCCCCAGGACAGTAATCTGGGCGTACGTGTATAAATCTTCGCTCTTGAGGCGGGAATCCCTGTACTCGCGCATGTCTTTTTCGCTGTCCCAGTTCCAGGCGAGCCCCGCTTCCGGTGATTCGTCGTAGAGGCGGTTTAACTGGCGTTGGAGGAGTTTCTGTTCGTTGTACTCCCTGATACTCCGATAATTGCCGATGTTGACGAAATATTCCTCGTCCTTGCCGTCTAATGAAACACCCGCTTTCTGCGCCGCGAACGTGCGGGCATTGTCCCGGATCCATCCCGCGCTGACGTTGAATCCCGCGAAGCCTCCCCACAGGACCAGATCGGTCACCAGGTTGTACAAGCCGCGGTCGAAACGCCCCGCGTAAAGCTCGCCCATTCCCGGCAGCAGGGATGAATAAACGACGCCCAGGAACCCGGATTTCTCTTTATCGCCGGACGGTACAGTAACGAGGCTTCCGGGAGCCGTTGCTTCGTACGCGCTCAACCAATTTCCGGAGAAAGATTGCTGTCCGCCATCCAGCGGCTGAGACAAGGCAGTTCCAGCCAGGCAGAAACAAATCCCCAGAAGTGCGATTTTCATGTATCCAAAAAAATAACGTGCAAAACAATCATACCATGAAACTACCGGCTTTGAGGTTCCCAGGCAATACCGGAATCGTGCACTTGAAGAATCGATTCTAAAATGCTGACTGATTTTCGAATGAGCGAATTGACGAATTGACGGATACGGTCTCGTGACGCAGTGCAGAGAGAGCCCACGGATTCATCCGTGGGACGACCGTTCACAGGGAAAAAATCTTGTAACCGTTTCAACGGCTTCCCGAACGACCGCGGATTTGATTAACTGCAACGTGTCCCCCGGAGCTTTTGCGGAAGCGGAAGGAATCACAGGAAAAACGTTGGAACGTTCAAACGTTATAACGTTCAACCCACCGTCAAGACACCCATAATATCCTTGTCTCCCCTTCTCCTCGTCCCCTTGTCTCCCGCGCTCCGTGTCCGCTCTCTACAATAAGCGCACATACGCTCCTACTCACCCTAAAACCTCTGACCTCATGCCTCCAACCTGGAATCACGAAGCGCTAAATCCCAAATCTCTATTTCACCACCGTCATCGTGCGGGTTAGAACACGACCGCCGGCACGGAGACGGTAGAAATACGTGCCGCTGGGAAGCGACGAGGCATTCACTACGACGCGATACGTGCCGGGCTGCATCGACGCATTAACAATGCGCGCGACCTCTCTTCCGCCAACGTCGAACAACGTCAATCGCACCGGGACCGTTTCCGGTTCCGCCCCTTCCTCATGCGTTGCGCCCACGGAAAAGATTATCGTGGTAACCGGGTTGGCGGGGTTCGGCGCGTTCTGCCCGAGCGCAAATCCCTCGCCACGCCTGGAGGATATCTTCTCGCAAATGCCTTCCACCAGCACCCTGCCCGAGGTGTCTGGACCTTCCTCAGGGCAACACCGCGCGTACATCTTCACGGCGGGAAGCGTGAACAGGCCTTCTTCCGTGGATTTTACGGGCTTGACGCGAAAAACCACCCGGTACAACGCGTCCGCCGACGTGGGAGTAAACGCCGGTTCAGCCGCCACACGCAGCAACCCGGGAGCAAGCACATCCCACGAAACCGTGG
Organism: Bacteroidota bacterium; assembly: GCA_024276335.1. GTDB lineage: Bacteria > Bacteroidota > Ignavibacteria > SZUA-365 > JAADGX01 > JAADGX01. The sequence continues at coordinate 5,236 of JAJRXL010000061.1, read as the reverse complement.
CGTATTGCGCGCGCGTTCCCTCCATATCGATGCGCAACGGTTCAAACACATCCGGGTTGTAGCTGACCGTCGAGATGAACAGGGACGGGCCGACGGAACTGTCCGGCCATTGCACGTACACCGGCATGCTGATCTCTTCCCCCGTGCGTGTAATCCGGAGAGAATCCAGCCACGCCGTGACCCTTTCCCGGCACTGGCACACCTCGATGGTATCCGGCACCGTGAGTACCACGTTCGGGCAAGCGACCGTGAGCTGCACATCCTCCAGCGCTATCTCCACCGGGCGGCTGGAATCGGCGGGCACGCCCTTGAACCGCACTCCGACCAGGTTCCCGGCAGCGAAACTGGGATTGATATACGAGGCGGAGAATTCCAGAATCCCGGGCCGCGGCATCGACAAGGACACCGTGCGGTTCTGCGTGATGGTGCCGAGCGTAATAGGCATAACGGGAAAGACCGTGAGAAGCCCCGGGTTATACCGCATGCGAAACGAAAAAGACAACAGCATGCCCGGGTCGACGCGGGGCTCGAGGCGAACATACACGATGGCGTTCCCGTTGGGACCGACCGAGGGCGGCGCATCCACAACGAGACGAAGCGTATCCGGACGATGAGGTGAAAGTGCCGTAGTATCTGCCTCTGCTGTCTCACCGTCCAGGTTCACTTCCAGGCGCAGTGCGCGCACGGAATCCTCGCAGGAATGTGCCAGGTACGTCAACCGGCAGCACCGGGACGTGATGGCCACGGCAATGGCGTCGAACACCTGGGCGAGCTCCGCGTCCCGCAATACGCGGAAATACTTTCCACCCGTTTCCATTGCCATGCGGCGCAACTGTGCCTCCGAAATGGAGGAGGTTCCAAAGCCGATTGTGAAGAGCCTAACGTTTGAGGCCCTGGCCGCATCTGTGACCTGGCCCGGGCCTACAGCACTTGCGTTGTCAATACCGTCGGTAAGCAATACGGCGGCTTTCCTGCCGGGCCTGGTTGAAAGTTTTTGCACGGCCAGCATGCAGGCGTCGTAGAACGGCGTTCCCCCCGTGGCCGTCATGCCGGTAAGCGCGGAACGCAGCAGGCCCTTGTCCGTGGTAAAATCCTGGAGGATCGAAACGCCCTGTCCGAAGGCTATGAGCGCAGCTTCGTCCCCGGCCGGGAGACTATCGATGAGACGGATCGCAGCTGCACTCAAGGCGGTAAGATAGCTCGTCATCGTACCGGAATTGTCCAGGGCCAGGGCAACGGAGTTTATCACCGCCGTATCTGGACAGTCAACGACCGGCAGCACTGACACCCCGTTTTCCGTAAGCGTAAACGATCCTTTTCCCGGCTGAGGCACGGCGACGCCTGCGCGTGTAATACAGACATTGAGTCGGATCACCGGAAGATTCTGCTGGTCGAATTCCGTGATTCTCAGTTCAAGTGGCTGAGCCTTCAACACGCCGGAAGTAGCGACACCAAGAACGGCAGCCAAAATTGCCAGAATTGACCGATACCATCCGTACGATTTTCCGTCTTGTGTCATGACATCACCGGATAACCATGATTTTCTTCACTTGCATGATGTTTCCAGCCTTCAGCGCGGCAAAATACAAACCCGGTGGGACGCCGGAAGTATTCCATCGAACATAATGACGTCCTGGAGAACCTTTTTCATTCACCAGCGTTGTGATCTTCATTCCCAGGTTGTTATAAATCGATATCTCTACATGCTTTAAACCGGCACCGCGTACTATATATGAAATCGTCGTGCTCCCCGCATCCAACCGTACGGGATTTGGATAGTTCTGGTCGAGATAAACGAGGTTCCCGGGGGATGGCTTCGTTATCCAATCCACGCCGCCTGTCTTGGACAAGAAAATCGTTCCGTCAGGCATGTACGACCAGCATGTTTTTTCGTCATAGCAATATATCCTCGGTGTCCACGGTTTAACCTGGAACATAAGAAAAGTTTTCGTAAACGTCTGCCACCTGTCTTTCGTGTACAATACAACATATGGAGCTGCTGCAATGCTCGTCCTGTCATCGTGCCATGCGTAATCGGATCCTATCATTTCCATCTTTTCCCATGTCCCACCTTCGTCCGACGAATAATACAGGCTCCAAGTCGCCATCGACCGGATAACAACCGTCCTGTTATCAGGAGCATCAAGTTCATCGATCCACGTCACGCCATCCGGCAACGCGACTTTTTCCCAGCTCAATCCTTCATCATTCGTTTTATATAAAGCGCTTCCGGTTGACATCCAACCTGTATGAACATTGCTAAAATCGATATAGTATATTGTCTTTGAAGAAGCCACCTTATAAGAATTCTCGAGCCAGCGCCAATGCTCTCCTCCGTCCGTCGTTTTCAGCAATCCCTTGTTCGTGATGACAAAGCCCCTTCTGTCGTCAATAAAGCTCATTTGACCGCATTGTATTATTGTCGAATCTTCCCCGGGCCATGTATAAACACCTGACCAATCGATGCCGTCATTCGTTGAACGCCATATCAAAACGTTATCCAGGTCTGATTTTGACCGGGTAACAATAACGACATCTCCGTTTAGACGTGTAACGTCGGAAATGCTTGATATCTTATTTATCTCATCCGCAACTACCCATGTTTTACCCGCATCCGCTGTTCTCAATATTTCCTTCTTCTTCGTATAATAGTTCACTGCCTGGATAATACCTTCGTTTTCAGACGAGAACTTAAAGATGAGTACATTTCTGATATAATCATTGTTCAAGTAGTCCCATGAAATACCACCATCCGTCGTACGAATAATCCGCCCTCTTAACGAGCCAAGTACAAAATCCCTGTCATTCACGAGGCAAATGGCGTGGAACTGATATTCATCGCTTCCCCAGGGTCGAACCCTGATCCATTCTTCCCCGAAATTCGTGGTTTTATATGTTTCTCCTAATAGTCCGGAAAGGATACCAACACCTGATTGGAGGAATTCCGCTTGTATCATCGTGCCGCGAGGCTTTGCTTCCCATGCAACATCCGGCATCCGTATCCAGGTTTTCCCGGCATTGGAGCTTTTATAAAAGATATGCCGATATCCAACAATGACTGTTGTATCATTAATCCACAAGATCGGATAATGATAAAAAGGATCATATATGTATGTGAATTTTCCTGAATAATCGAGGTTTGCCCTTTTCCATGATATTCCTCCGTTCTGCGTGGCATAAACATACCTTACATGTTTATTACCTACTTTTTGGAATCCTACGAGGATACCATTTTTCCTGCTGTGAAATTCAATATATCCATTATATTGATATGCATAAAAAAATATGCTGTCCGGGAGACCTACTTCCTTCCAGGATTGTCCTCGATCAGATGAGAACAACAGAGCTTTTCTCGAGCCCCAGGGTTCTTCCGTGGAAAGCGCGACAACGATTTTTTCATTGACAGAAAGATCAATAAGTCTTCCATTTTCGCCGAGATCAAGCTTCTTGTACGTCAGAGTGTGTCCTTCGGGATCGTATATCCCGATACTATCTTGTTGAGGGAACTGAAGTGTGTATGGAATAACATATATCATTCTTCCGTCGGTAGCCGCACGGTTTACATGTTGATCACGTCTGAATACATCCAGCTTTTTCCATGTCACGCCAACATCCGTAGAAATCAGGCACGTTCCGTTCAGACCAAACGCGTACAGCGTATCGCCTTTCCAGTGAATAATTGAGGCAATATCGTCTGTGGAATAATCAGGATATATCTTTTGCCATACCTGGGAATACAATGGGTGATAGCAAAGAATGAATAACACAGAGATTAAAATGATTCTTTTATACATTTCTTCTGTTTATTTAGTGGAACAAATAATAAAAAATGAGCAACTGCATCATATAAGCAGTTGCTCATTATAATTATCACGGGCAACTTGTTGGTTTACTACCATTACAATCTTTAGGCACCGTACAATCAGCGGAGACAACAATGGAGTTTCCATTTGTGTCATAAACGCAAGATATGTCGGGAACAATCTCATATTCCTGTGCTGAAGCGCAGTAGAAAATGAGCCTCGTTCCTGCTCCCCTGCTACCACATCCCTTCCAGGAATCAAGTTCAATCCTATCTCCTGTAACTGTGTCGTAAAGATATATTTCGTTTGTACATGTTCCATTGTCGCAACATAATGGCCTATTCCCCGAACAACCGTCAGTATTCGGTAGCGTAATTGCTATTGTTAAGCAACCACTCTGACTTAATGTAAAACTGGTGTTCGAGGAAAGGGAGCAATTGATTGGGCCATTGCAAGGATCGGATTGGGAGTACACTATGTTTGGTAACAAAAGAAGAAGTATCCACCCCCCCCCATAAACCATGCCAGAAAGACTTTTTGTTTTTTCATGTTGACCTCCTCTTGTAAAATGAATATTTATTTTATACAGCGTATAGCGCTGTGTTCACGTCAAAAGGATTGAAATAAGAGCTTCATCTTACCTGTCAGTATGTATCCCCTCCACACTATGCTTTTCTCAATTACGGGGAGAAGATACGCACCCTTTCCTTCATTGTCAATACTATCGTCAAAAAATTGTTATGCCAGCCAGTTGAGGGATTAAGACCCCGGGACGGGTACAGACAACGGACGACAGACCACGAACGACCGACCACGGACGACGGTGGAGCGATGCTAAATGTTGAATTCTAAATGCTGAACTGATTGTCGAATTGGTAGCGAATGCCCACCAGAGAAAAGCCAAGAACTGTCTACATCTAAAATCCTGCTCGTCTTCAAGAAGCGCTGAATTCCAAATCTCAAATTTCAATTTTCAAATCCACCTTTCCCTGTCCGCCGAAGCTTTAGCGGAAGTTGAACGTTCCAACGTTCAACCCCATCAACGCTCATACGCACAAACGCTCCAGCGCCTCCGTCCAGCTTCCCGTGAATACCATCGCGCGGACGTCGAGCAGGCGCGAAAGCCAGTCCGGGTCGCGATCATCCAGGAAGACACCGTCCGTGTTGACACAATCGGGCGGTAAGAGCAACAGGTCTCCCGCCGCGCGGCTCCACAAGCCTTCCGCGAAGCACGTCCCGGACAGCAGCCCCGAAACGGTGACGGTCTTGCCGAAAAGCTTGTTTTCAACCGGGATCAGCGCTACGTCAAGGTTACGGATCGCGGACAGGCGTTCGGCCACGATTTCCTTCATGAACGAAAAGGCAAGTGTGCCTGTGGAGAGAACGAGCTTGCGCGGCGAAGGAAGCGCGTCCGGGAAGTCCGCTTCCTCGTC
>JAJRXL010000060.1 GCA_024276335.1 Bacteroidota bacterium | reverse complement strand
GTGTCGCTTTTTGGGAAGCACAACGTGCGTAACGCGCTGGCGGCGATCGCGGTCGGGGCTACACTGGGACTGTCGAACGCGGAAATAAAAGAAGGGTTGGCGACCTTCCGGGGGGTGAAGCGACGGATGGACGTGGTGGCGGAAAGCGACGGTATCGCTCTCGTCGATGACTTCGCACACCATCCGACCGCCATTCGGGCGACCATCGAGGCCGTGCGAGCGCGTTACCCGGGCCACCGGGTATGGGCACTGTTCGAGCCGCGCTCCAACACGTCTACCCGCAAAATCTTCCAGTTTGATATCGTCCAGGCCTTGCGTACCGCGGACTGCGTCGTGATCGGGCGGGTGCATCGCCCGGAACGCTACCCACCGGAAGAGCGACTTTCCCCCTCGAAGATAGCCGCGGAGCTTACTACCGTCGGCAGGGCGGCCTGGTATATTGCCGAGCCGGGCGAGATGGTTGATCACGTTGTTTCTCGCATGCGGACTGGGGATGTCGTGGTGTTGATGAGCAATGGGAGTTTCGGTGGCGCTACGGCGATGCTGGCAGAACGAATCCGGGAAAGAGAAACCGTGCAACTTAATAAAAATAATCCGGCAAGAAACTGAGATCGCCGAACCACTGGTCGTATCATGTTGACTGGAGAATGTTATTCAAGGGTTTGAAATAAAAAACGTTTATAAGCTGTCGTTGCTCTTGTTGCCGTTTCCCTGCGTGCAAGACCGCGGAGTCGAAACGGCCGGTCCGGTGCTCAACATGCCGGTGTTTGGAAACGCTCGCGGCTCCTTCGGCTATTCTCTCGATGCGGATGCGTTCACTGTATCGAAATATCATAGTTTTCATGTCAAAGTATCCCACGCTTTGAAGGGCACGGTCATGATGATCGTTTCGTCGATGGTATATCTTGACAATGCGCGCCTACCGTTTTATTTTAGGCACGTCGGCAGTCGTTTTACTCCGGAGATGCTCTGCTTCCGGGTTGACTAAAACGCTCTGCTCCGAGGTTTTTCACACATACTACTCAGGAGGGATCAATGCCATGGCAGAGCGCGAGACAGGCACGGTAAAATGGTTCAATCCTCGTAATGGGTACGGGTTCATCATTCGGGACATGGGTGAAGATATTTTCGTCCATCACACGGGTATCAGCGGTACGGGGTACCGTAAACTTCGTCGTGGACAGCGCGTGGAGTTTTCCGTTGTGGCGGGCGAAAAAGGACTTCAGGCGCAAGACGTAGAAGTGCTGGAAGAACCGGAATCAACCATGAATACCGCGACTGAAACAACAATGGAGTCAAGTGATGAATCCGGGGATCCCATGATTTGGGATGACTCGGATATTCTTGAAGAGCAGGACAGAGAAACGTAACCGTTACACGGTGTCCGGTGTGGAAAAAATTTAGGGGATGTTGACGGGAAATGTTCGGCCAAGCCCTTCTCATCGCTGTTTTGTTCACGGGGCCTGTTACGCGATGAGAAGTACAGTCGCTTCCTGGCAGGTGGAACTCCCTGATTTCATGAATAGTGTGAGGAACAGGGAACGGAGGGAGGGGGAGGTTTACACTTCCTTGTTCTCAAGTATCCGGTACATGGTTGCCCGAGAGATGTTGAGTCGCTTACTCGCTTCCGAAACGTTCCCTTCACAAAGTTCATAGGCTCGTTGTACGTAGCTACGCTTGAGCTCGGTAAGAGGGATGAGCTCGTCGGGAGAGGTCGGTTCCCATATCGAGGAGTCTTTTGCTTCCTTTTCGGTGGGTGCTCCGGTTTCTTTGTACGAGATGTTGCCGCGGACGGTAAGGGGCAACTGTTCCACGTCGATGCGATCGGATTCACAGAGCAGGACGGCTCGCTCAACGGCGCTTTCCAGCTCGCGCACGTTACCGGGCCAGGAGTATCGCGTGAGGGCCACGGAGGCGGCACGGGTGAATGATTTCACCTGGGGGTTCATCTCCGGCGCGTACACCTTGAGAAAGTGTTCTGCCAGTGCCAGGATATCGCCCTTGCGTTCACGGAGAGGCGGCAGGTAAATCGGGAACGTGGAAAGCCGGTAGTACAAGTCCTCGCGAAAGTTCCCTCTCTTGACTTCTTCCAGCAGGTCTTTATTGGTGGCCGAGATAAAGCGCACGTCGATGGAGATGGTTTCCGTGCCGCCGACACGCTGGATCTCGCGGTTTTGAATGGCGCGCAGGATTTTTGCCTGCAACGCCTGGTCCATGTCACCGATTTCATCCAGGAACAACGTTCCTCCCGTCGCTGCTTCGAACTTGCCGATCTTGCGCTCATGGGCGCCGGTGAAAGCGCCTTTTTCGTGACCGAACAATTCGCTTTCGAGGAGTTCGTGCGGGATGGCGGCGCAGTTTACCACCACGAACGGTTTGTCTCTTCTGGGACCGTTGAAGTGCAGCGCCCGCGCGATCAGCTCTTTGCCGGTGCCGCTTTCACCTTGGATGGTGACGGTGATCGTGCTGGAAACGGCTTTCCGCATCAGCCGGAAAACGTCCTGCATCTTGGGATCGACCGAGATGATATTCTCGAAGGTGTACTTTTCGCGGAGGAGGCTCTCGAGCTGTTCGACTTGCTCCGACAGCTCGTAGCTGCGGATGGCGTTTTCGATGGTCTTCTTGAGGCGATCGCGATCGATAGGCTTGGTAAAGTAATCGAACGCGCCGGTGCGGAGAGCTTCCAGGGCTACCTCGACGCTGGCCTGGGCGGAAAGCATGATGACCGGGAGGTTCTTGTCGTACGACTTGATCCATTTGAGGACGTCGATACCGCTGATATCGGGCAGCATGATATCGAGCAGCACGGCGCCCGGTTTCTGGTTGAGCTTCTCCAGCGCATCCTGGCCCTTATTGACAATGATGACGGGGTAGTCCCAGAATTTCTCGGCCCAGTAGGCCAGCATCGTACACACGCTCTCTTCATCATCGACGATGAGCAGAGGGCGCTTTTTTTCCTCACTCATGATTGTTGTGTTCAGTCGTTGGCAAGGGTGAAAGGAAGATGAATAGTAACGGAGGTATAAACGTCTGGGACGCTTTCAACTGAAATGCTGCCGTTGTGCTCCTCGATGATTTCCTTGGTGATCGTCATACCCAATCCCGTTCCGGGTATTCCTTCATTGATACGGCTCCCGCGGTAGAACGGCGTATACATGTATGTTATTTCGTCCTCGGTTAATCCGATGCCGTTGTCCCGGAACGAAATCTTGACCGTGGCATCGTCCGCTTCCGTGGTAATGATAACCACTCCCCCGTCGGGCGTATACTTGAGGGCGTTGTGAAGCACGTTGTAAAACGCCTGTTGCAAGCGCGACTGATCGCCTTCCACGTGGGGCAACGTATGCGAGTAGTTCTGCTTCACCGTGATGTTCTTGGTTTCCTGCTCAAGTTGTAATTTTTCCACCGTGCAGCGCAGGATTTTGTTGATATCCACCGGTTGCACTTGCAGATTCAGCCGGTGATTTTTCATTACCGACAATTCCATCATCTCATCAACCAGGGTGACCAGTCGCTTTCCCTGCTGGAGCACGATACCAAGATATTTCTTTTTCAGGTTTTCATCAATTGTTTCATCTTCCAAAAGGGCGGACACGAACCCGATGATGGAACTGAGAGGAGTCCTGAATTCATGCGAGACCGCGGAGAGCATGCGATCCTTCATACGGTTCAATTCCTCCAGGCTCATGATGCGCTCTTCCTCGCGTTCGATTTCTCGCGCCTGCCGTTGCTCCTTGTCCTTTTGCTCGGTAATGTCGGTGAAATCGATGGCGATGTGGTCGCTCGGTCCTTGGACGAGATACATCTTGGCCAAGACGGGGACGTCGGACTGCCCCGGCCGGATCAGGAGGAATTCCGTTGTGACGGGCTGTCTTTCCTGCAAAATACGAGTGATCTGCTTCTTCATGAGAAGGTGGAGGTAATCCGGGATGAAATCGAACAGCTTTTTCTGATTGAGTTTTTCCCAGGAGGTGTGGAACATTCGTTCCAGCGCCGGGTTGGCATAGACGAATTGTCCTTCCCGGTCGAGAAACGCAATCGGGGTCAGCGTGTTTTGCAGAACACTGCGCAAAGTTGCTTCCGAGGCCGCCAGCCATGCTTCCGTTTCTTTTTGAACGGTGATATTGCGCGCGATGATTTGTAACCGGGGCGGATGATGCGGCGTAGTCAACAGGGTCGAGTTGACACTGAGCCAGATACATTCACCGTTAGCGCAAACGAGCCTGAATTCGCGGTAAAGTGATGGAATGGCATCGCTCAGTTGTCGGGCGAAAATGGCTCGCACGTCGCGGCGATCCTCCGGGTGGCACAGCTCCTCGAGGGTCATTTCCCGGAGGCGATCCCAGGGATAACCCAACGTGTGAAGGGCACTGGGGTTGGCATACGTGAATTTCTGACCGGTCAGCTCGAAGATGAACTCGGCGGTATGTTCCACCATTTCGCGGTACCGGGAATCAGGCAGTGTAGGGAATTGCTCCGTCACTTCGATTGGCACGATCTCGCGTACTTTGCCGATAAACCCCGTGACGGCTCCGCTGGGATTCCGGATCGGCGCCGCGCTCAGATGCACCCACCGGATCTTGTTCTTACGATTCTTGAACCGGATACTGAGCGGCGTCGGCGTTTTAATACACCATGAAAAATCAGGCGTGACAAAAGCCGCATCGTCGGAATGCAGGAGTGTCGCCAGCGTAGAACCGATCAGGGCTTCGGGTTCGCAGCCTGCCAGTTCGGCGAATTCCTTGGTGACGTGTGTAAACGTACCGTGTACGTTGGCGAAAAAGGAAATTTCCGAACCCGTCGGCAACTCGACCGTGGGCGACGAGTACTTTTCAGTGGCTGTATGTGCAGAACCTTGACGTGGCATAATAGTACGTTTGATCACTGGGCTTCCTGGCAGTTGATTCAGTGCAATAATGATACCACCATCGGGACCTTCCGATTGTTTCTTGTTTCTGTTGGAATATTGCCTTTTTCAGATCATATTTGATATCCCCGGTCGGCGGATCCCGAGGGGAAAGGAATAGGATTTCCACTATGCCAAAGGATGGTACAAGCCTGTGTTTAAAAAAAGAACAGCTGAATATTTCTTAAACAATTTCTTCTTATCCTGTCCAGGAATCGAACCATGAACCAACTTTCTGTACCCGTTGTCAATCAAACATCGTTTCAGGAAATTCCCCTATTCGGAAGGGGGAAAGTAAGGGATATCTACGACCTTGACGGATTTCTGCTCATTGTCGTCACCGACAGGCTGTCGGCCTTTGACGTCGTGTTACCCGATCCCATTCCCATGAAGGGAATTGTGCTCAATCTCCTCAGCGCGTTCTGGTTTGAACAAACCGCGCACATCGTTCCCAATCACATGGTGAGCATTCGAGTGGAGGAATATCCTGCTGCATGCGCTCCTCTTGGCGAAACGCTACGGGGCAGGAGTATGTTGGTCCGAAAAGCCGAACCGCTTCCCATCGAATGCGTGGTACGTGGGTATCTCTCCGGCTCGGGATGGAAGGAATACCGGGAAACGGGAGAGGTCTGTGGGATCAAGTTGCCGGACGGCTTGCAGAACAGCAGCAAGTTGGATCAACCCATTTTCACGCCCTCGACGAAGGCGGAAGAGGGGCACGACGAAAATATTTCTTTCGATAAGGCGGCGGAAATCGTCGGCAGGGAGGTCGCGGAGGAGGTCCGGCGGGTAAGCCTCGAGCTGTACACATTCGCACGCGACCAGGCGGCGCGGCAAGGCATTATCATCGCGGATACGAAGTTCGAATTCGGCTTCCTGGATGGAGACTTGATTCTCATTGACGAGGCCTTGACACCGGATTCATCGCGGTTCTGGCCCGCGGCGCTTTACAAGCCCGGCCTCGCGCAGCCCAGCTTCGACAAGCAATATGTACGGGATTACCTGGAGGAATTGGAGTGGGATAAAACACCGCCCGCGCCTTCCTTGCCGGAGGAAGTCATTCGTCGCACGACGGAGAAGTACGTGGAAGCGTATTCCCTGATTACAGGGAAGGACATCACCGAAGTCCTTGCGGACATGTGAGTATGCCGGACGTAAAGAAACAGCCTTTCAACGACGAAAAACACGTTCCCACACGCGCCGAGATCGAATTGGCGCTCGGCATGCAAAGGAGTCTTGACCTCGCCTATGTCGAGCACCGGATTCATCTCGTCTATCCGCGTATCAACCAGGTCGCGCATTGGGCAGGCGCGGAGCAGGGATGGGGGTACCGGTTCAGCTTCGGGAACCGCGTATTGTGTACGATCACGTTTTTCAAGCAGCGATTCGACGTTACCCTGTCGATTCCCCGGCGCCTCGTCGAGGAAATTCACCAACTCCACACGTTGACCGCCGCGATGCGGAGGGCCATAGAAGCATCGTGGGAATCGCCGGGAGCGGTGTGGTACCGGATTTCCGTGCACTCGCGGGCCGACGCGGAAGGCGTGGCGGATATTCTTGCCGTCAAGTTGAAAGCGCAATTGAAGAAACGTCCGCCTGCGAAAGGGAATTGATTCAGAAAAACAGGAGCTTGACGAAGAACAAGGCGGCCAGGAAACTCGCGAAATCGGCGAGAAGGCCGGTGGGAAGCGCATGGCGCGTGTTGCGCACGTTGACCGCTCCGAAGTACACGGCCAGAACGTAGAACGTCGTTTCCGTGCTGCCCATCAAGGTCGAGGTCAGGACGCCGATGAACGAATCGGGCCCGTAGGTCTTCAGGATTTCCGACATGATTCCGAGCGATCCGCTGCCCGACAAAGGCCGCATTAAGGCCATGGGCATGGCTTCAGCAGGAAAGCCGATGAGATCGGTCAACGGTTGCAAGCCCGTGATAAGGAAATCCATGGCGCCGCTGGCCCGGAAGATTGCGATACCCACAAGCATGGCCACGAGGTAAGGGATGATCTTCACGGCGATGGTAAATCCTTCTTTCCCGCCTTCGACCATCGCTTCATAGACCCGTATGCGTTTGAACTGGCCGTATACGAGAAAGAAGAGGATCAGCCCGGGAATGGCCAGCACGGAGATGATGGTAACGATTTCCCTCAGGATGCTCATGCCGCCTCCTTTTCCCGCACCCGGAACACGGACAGGCGCTGGAAGACCTTGGCGAATATCACCGCGAACACGGTGGCGACAAGGGAGGTCAGAAACGTCGTGCCGATTATGACGGCCGGGTCGGAACTCCCGGATGCGGCGCGTACGGCGATTGCCGTGGCGGGAACGAGAGTAACACACGAAGTATTGAGAGCCAGGAACGTCACCATGGCGTTGGTGGCGGTGCCGGCGTGCTTGTTGAGCTTGTTCAACTCTTCCATGGCTTTCAGCCCGAAGGGCGTCGCGGCGTTTCCCAGTCCGAGCATGTTCGCGGAGATGTTCATGATCATGGCGCCGATCGCGGGATGATCATCCGGGATATCCGAGAATAAGCGCGTGGTAATGGGACGCACCGCCCTCGCGATAATGGCGATGATGCCGGCCTCCTCAGCCACTTTCATCACGCCGAGCCACAAGGCCATGATGCCGATCAGTCCCAAGGCAATTTTCACCGCCAGGGCTGCCGCGTCGAGCGCGGCGTTGGTTATGCGTTTCAGGTATACGAAACGGACCGGTGAAAACGAGAGGTACAGCAGGTCGCTCCGCCCCGAATCGGATAGAATACGGCAGGGAATGGCGCCATCGCTTCCGATTGCTTCCTGCACGGTGACGAGGATAGGGGGCACCTAGTCCTCGGTATGCAGCACACCGGCGGTGGAGGATTGGCGCGCGAAGGAAAACAGGAATCGGGTGGTGTCCGTACCTTCGAAGCCCGCGAATTTTCGACGCAACTCATCGGCCGTACACCAGGCGTTCCACTCTCCGGCTCCCGCCTGGCTCTCGAGGTGAACGGGAAAGGAGCGATCGTTTCCGTACACGTTCTGAATGGATTCGTAGAGGTCCCTGCCCGCAGCGGTAAGGATTCCGATAACCACAAGACCCAACCAGACGTAATTCAGCATAGGGGAAACCGCTCAGCGAAGCAACTCGGTTTGTACCGTGGCGACTTCGAAAGATTCGGGATGCTCGAGAGCGATCCAGTCTTCCGAGACCGGAATCGCGGGAAAAAACACTTTACCGTCACGGTCCGTCACGCCGGGAAGCACGCCGTTGAGCCAGACGCGTGTGTAAGAGGCAGGTCGGCGCGAGATTTTTTCCACGATATCGGCGACGATGTTTTTGCTGCCGCGATTTCGATACCCGTGAAAGGACAGTATCCCGCTATAAATGGTCCACGATAACCTGTTCGCCGCGTACTCGATGGCATTGTTTTCGTACAAATGGTCGGCAGGAGAGGGGATGGAAACTTCGATGCGCGGGAACTTCCGGTATTTGAGGCGTCGCAGGTGCGCGCGCGCTTTTCTGACCTTGAAAGGAAGTCCATGTGCGGCCGCGGAAACAACCTGGTCCTGCAACTTGCGCGAGCCAGGGCCCGCGACACATCGAACCTTGGCATCGCGGGAACGCGTCGCGGATTGTAGCGAAATAATGATTCCCTTGTCGGAATCGAGGGGCATGCCGACTCGCTTCTCGTCAATTTCGTCGGCGCTCTCGACGACGATGAGACGCGCTCCAGATGCTCGCAAAAGGCTCAGGAGGTTTCCGGTTAGCAAGTCGCTGGCCTGCGAGGGAGCGTCGGATTTCACGATGAGAAAAGTTTTTCCTTGGAGTAGGCCACGGGCCACGGGCTCCAGGGAAATCGTATCGTCGTATTTACCCGGGAGGAAACCCGTGCGGCGCGCGCTGAAAAAACCGGGAGAAGAAAAGACCAATGGCCGCGACGTGCTCCCCGTTTCATCAACGGCGAAACGGCCGTCAGGAAGAACGGGAAAGGTCCGCTCGGCCACGGTAACCAGGGCGTCGCGAAGCCGTGCCCCGTTCGATGCCACCAGCACACCGGCAACGTAGCGGTCCGTGGCGGCGCAGGTAATCGAAACGCGAGTGGCGCGTTCGCCGTAATGAACGGTCGCGCGTGCCTTCCCGGAAGAGTGGGAAGGCAGGGGAAACAGCACCTTGCCGTTTTCACATGTCACGGTTGTATCTCTTCCGTTGACGGATACGTTGAGAACCGCTCCGTCCGGCAGGGGAACGCTGTCCGCAGATACGACGCGGACGATGGCGAAGGCGCGTTGATCCGTCGGGATGAGTTGCGGCTGAATGGAAACATCGAGACTCCGCGGCAGGCGACCGATACGCACGTAACGGGTAAACGGAAGCGCGTAATTCCCTCTCGTGTTTCGCGCTATGACCTCCAGCCTGTGAATACCCGGTTTCCATTCCTCTCCCGGCGACACGATGATGCGACCGGAGCGCGAACTGTAGGCGATGCTTCGTTCCCGCCCGTCCACGAAAACGCGTACCGACTCTTCCTCGATACCCCGCGGATCGGAAACGACCAGTTCCACGGAGGGGAGAGTGGTTGCGAACTCCAAGCCCGAGGCAGGGATTATGATTGGAGTACCGTCGGCCAGGTATCGTCCGATTCCCCGGAAAATGCCCCAGGCTTCGATTGCGTTGAAATCTTCCAGGCTCAAGCGCTTTTCTTCGTACGCGCTGGTGAAGAACGCGCATTCCACCAGCACCGCGGGAATCGACATGTCTCGCAGGACGGCGAAACCCTTTTCCGGGTAGAGGAGGTAATCGGACATGGTCCCGTCGAAGGAGGCAAGGCTTCCCGGGTTTCCCATGACGTACGAAAGATCCCGCTGGATGTAGCGGGCAAGGTCGTGGTTGGCGGGGTGATAGCCGCGCGTTCCGGGCCGCCCGTGGTACCAGGTCGAAGTGTAATTGGTAAAGAGATTGCCGGCGGCGTTGTGATGAATGGAGATGAAAAAATCCGCCCGTGCTTGCCGGGCAATTGCCTTGCGCTTCTCGAGCGGCGGGTTTGTTTTCGCCGTGCGCGTCAGGACGACGTTGGCGCCCGCCCTTTCGAGGTACCGTTTCAGCATCAGGGCGACGCGAAAGTTGACTTCCGGTTCGTAGACATCGCCGGCCGGTCCCTGCCGGTTTTCCACGCCGGGTCCGTGTCCCGGGTCGAGGCAGAAGGTTTTTCCCCGGATCGCGGGGCGGAAATGCGCGATGGTGGAATCGCGCGCCCGCAGGCCTTGCCAATCGGGCGGTTTGACAAAGTACACGGTCGGGCCGCACCCGGCCTGGAGTAACACTAAGAGTATGAGAACGCCCCACGCGCGTGCGCGGACAGGCAGGATCAGTTGCTTTTTGCGAAAATGCAGGCTCGTCATCAGGATGTGCAATATATCCGGGGACGGTATAGAAGGCAAGGAGAAGAGAATCCAGGTATCAGGAGCTCTTCACCAGTTTGAATTCCACCCGCCGGTTGAGGGCACGGTGTTCTTCCGAGTCGTTTGGTACTTGGGGTTTTGTCTCACCGTAGCCTTTCGTGATGATCAGGTCGCCGGGAATTCCTTTCTGTGTGAGATAGTGCACCACGGAACGTGCGCGGTTTTGGGAGAGGCGAAGGTTGTATTCTTCAGATCCCCTGTCGTCGGTATGGGCGCTGATTTCGATTCTCACGTCAGGATTCTCGGTGAAAAACGATTGGTTGTTCTTGATGAAATCCACCAGGCGATCCAGTTCGGGGTACGATTCCGGGCGCAGCTCGTACTTGTCGAAATCGAAGAAGATATTGTTGATTCGTTGGGCGAGTTCCTTGCGCAGCATTCCGGCCAGGGAGGTAATGACGATATCCACGGTACGCTTGGTTATGGAGGTGTCGCGCAAGTCCACGTTCTGCGAAGTCGGGTAGTACCCCAGTTTCTCGGCGTAGTACCCGTACAGTCGTCCTTGCGCGAGGGTTATAAAGTATTTTCCGTCGGCAGGATCACTTCGCACTTCGCCAATCGTTTTGCTTTTTTCCAAATCCTCCCATCGCACCACTGCGTTCGGGACGGGGTTGCCGTCCTCGTCAAACACGGTTCCGGAAATCGCAAGGACCTTCTTTTCCGGCTGGACTTCCTTG
>JAJRXL010000011.1 GCA_024276335.1 Bacteroidota bacterium | reverse complement strand
CAACAATGCGGGCTTGTTAACGAGGGCCCGGGCGATCGCCACCCGCTGCTTCTCCCCGCCCGAAAGCTCGGCAGGCATGGCTTTTTCCTTCGAGGAAAGCCCCACCTCGGTGAGACCCGCCATGACCCGCTCGCGGATGAGTGCCGCCTTGACCCCGGTGACGTGCAAGGTGAACGCCACGTTCTCGTACACGTTGCGATCTTCAAGCAGCCGATAGTCCTGGAATACCACGCCCAGGGTTCTTCGCAGGTACGGCACCTGGCTTTCGCTCAGGCGCTCGCTGTCGAAGCCCCCGACGCGGACCGATCCCGACTCGGGAAAGACGTCCATGTACAACAGGCGCAGAAACGTCGATTTCCCGATGCCCGTTTCCCCGATGATGTACACGAACTCTCCCTCGGCGATACGCAGCGACGCGTTCTCGAGAATTTTCTGTGGGCCGAATGACAAGGTGACGTTGACGAGTTCAATCATGTTCCGATCTCCGCATTACTGGCTTTCCTGGCCGCCACGATCCGAACCGCGGTCTCCATGGCGTGAATCATGCTCGCCGCCGATGCACGTCCCTGCCAGGCAATATCAAAAGCGGTTCCGTGTTCCGGAGAGGTGCGCACGATAGGCAATCCGGCGGTGATGTTCACGCCTTCGCCCCCGGAATGGAGTTTCAACGGTATCAATCCCTGGTCGTGATACATGGCCACGATCATGTCGTACGATCCCGGCGTGTACCTGGCAAAGAACCCATCGGGCGAGAACGGCCCCGCCACATCAACCCCCTCGTTCCCGGCCTGTTGCAGGGCGGGAGCTATAACGGTCGTTTCTTCGTGCCCGAGGCGGCCTTCTTCGCCGCAGTGCGGATTCAAACCCAGCACCGCCAGTTTCGGTGAAGCTACGGCAAAATCCTCACGCAAGCTTCGGTGTGCAAGACGAAGAACTTCCACGAGACCCTCCCTCGTAATGAGCCGCGGGACGTCCGCCAAGGGGACGTGCGTGGTGACGAGGCAGACACGCATGCCGTCATCGGCAAGGATCATCAGGACGCGGTCGGCGCCGGTGAGATCCCGCAGCATTTCGGTGTGGCCGGGATATGGACTGCCAGCCAGCTCCAGCGCCCGTTTCGAGATTGGAGCCGTCACCACAGCGTCCACCAGGTCGTTCAGGCAATCGGCCACGGCTTGCTCGATGGCGGCGACCGCGAAAGCGCCCGCTGCCCCATTGATTGATCCCGGTTCCGTTCCTGGCACACCGGTGATTTCCACCACGTCGGGTTGTCCCGCGTCGAATGCGACACCGGTAAGTTTAAGCGCCTCATCCAGGATGGACCGTGCACCGTACACCACCGGCCGGCATATCCCCCGCACTCGCGCGCTGGCCAGCGCACGGACGACAATTTCCGGACCGATCCCGTTGATATCCCCGATAGTGACAGCCAGGCGAGGTCGAAT
This sequence comes from Bacteroidota bacterium, assembly GCA_024276335.1. Taxonomy (GTDB): domain Bacteria; phylum Bacteroidota; class Ignavibacteria; order SZUA-365; family JAADGX01; genus JAADGX01. Next base: position 10,862 of record JAJRXL010000011.1, on the reverse strand, counting down.
CACATGTCCTCCACGCGTTTAAGCAGGTAACTGCCGTTTCGTGATATATCGACAAAGATGTAGCGTTTCCCGAGATCGCGGTATTCCCAGACTTCTTCCGGCGGTTCATCGGGGAGGAGGTTTCGTCGAATGTCGTCAGGCTCCCCTTTCAAAATGAAAATCCGTCCGCGGTCGGTCTTGGCTCCGTTCTGGTTCGTCAACGTGTGAAACCGAAAATACGCAATGTCCACCCGGTGGTAAAACACGGCCAGGGCTGGATTGTACGGCGTGGCCGGGTCCGGATCGCGGCGTTTCCAAAAGGCGTAGAGCTTTTTCCTCACCGCGTCCCGGGAACCGGAAGCGATACGGTCAACGGTATCCGCCGGTGCGATGAGAGCCAGCATTTCGACCGCCATGTCGAGGTCGCGAAGGGAAAACGGCATGTCTTTCCACAAGATGCGCACAGGCATGCGCAAGGTATCCATACCACCAAGATAGTCGATCTTCCATAAAAGTTCGTACTGTCCCTGAAGCAGCGTGTCGAACGGCAAGGCAAACAATGCCGTCCCAACAGCGCTGTCCGGTTCGAGCACATACGCCACGGCGCTCTTTTCCGCCGGTTTCAACATGGAGGAAAAGACGCGAAACGGCCGCGGTTCCCACCGGGCCGCTTCAAGCAGTACCTTGTCCTCATTGCGTCGGTAGAGGATGCACGTATAGGCAGCCCCCTTTACATCCCGTCGTGTTAGGGCAATCCACGAGGGCCTGGCAAAGTGCACGGCAGCGCCGTACCCGATGGCAGTCAATCGTCCGCTCTCCAGCCCCGCGGTATCAATCTCGACAGGCAGGGCGCTGTAAAGAACTCGTTCCCGGGACGGGACATGAATCGACAACACGGCCTCCCTTTTTCGCTCGGACTCGCCATCTTCCACCCAGGCCCGAAGACGGTATCGCCCGGGCTCCAACGACAGGCTGATACGACGCGTCAGCGACATCCGCCTTGTATTTGTTCTCTGGTAATCCGAGGCGTACACGGTATCGCGTGCAAGACGGAATTGCACGTGCTTTCCCCTTTCGTCCACGGCTTCGACATTGAATACGGCAACAGCCCGGAACAAGCTGTCCGGGTGGAAGACCTCGGAACGTACGAATACCAGGAAATCATATTCCACCCGCATCAAGACGTCAATACGCTGCCGCGCGCCTTGCCCCGGAAACACAACGGCACCCACGTAGAACAAGTCCCCGTATCGAACAATATCACTTCCCGGCCTGCGGTTCTGTTGCAGGGGCTGCCCGGTCATGCAGGCTGTGCCGGAAGCGACCAGCAACGCCATGAGAACCAGGTGCCGCAGTATGGCCCAATGCTTCACGGATGCTTTCACGGCTTGAGTCCGGGCAAGGATAGGGTGCGGTCAAACGGTACGTTCCCGCATTTGACTTTCAGGTCGTCCACACTCATACCGAGGATATCCGCCGCCTCCGTATAATCGCCCCCGGTTTTTTTCAACACGTGAGCGACGTACCTGCTTTCGAGATCGCGCATTGACAGCCGGGCGTTTTCAATCGATTGCAGGTCAAGAGCAGGTTCGTAATGGCGTATGGTAAGCGGAAGGTCGCCGGGCTTGACGGCATCGCCGCTACACATCAACAGGCTGCGTTCGATAACGTTTTCCAACTCGCGGACGTTGCCGGGCCACGGATAGCGCAACAGGATATCCATCGTCTCCCGTGGAACATCCGGCACGGAACGCCCCATCTGCTCGGCGTACTTGTGCAAGAAATATTCCATGAGCAGTGGAATATCTTCCACGCGTTCATGCAATTCGGGAATGGAAACGGTTATCACATTGATGCGGTAAAGCAGGTCTTCCCTGAACTCCCCTCGTTGTACGGCGACGTCGAGCCGCTTGTTCGTGGCGCAGATTATCCGTACGTCCACGGTTTTTCTCACGGCGCTTCCGACCGGCCTTACCTGGTGATCCTCTATGACCCGCAACAGCTTTGCTTGCATCGAAAACGGCATATCCCCGATTTCATCCAGAAACAGCGTCCCCCCTTCCGCGGCACAAAACAGGCCGATGTTGTCGGCGGTGGCGCCGGTGAACGCGCCCCGGACATGTCCGAAGAGCTCGCTTTCCAGCAGGTCTTCGGGAATAGCGCTGCAATTCACGGCCACGAACGGACGGGCGGCGCGGTCGCCATTGAAGTGGATGGCCCGTGCTACGAGTTCCTTACCCGTGCCCGACCGGCCCGTGATGAGCACGTTGGCTTGCGACCGGGCTACACGGTTGATGGTCTCAAAAATACGCAACATGGCCGGGCTTTTCCCGATGATGTTCGACATCGAGTATTTTTGCTGGAGTTGGTCGCGGAGCTGTTCAACTTCGCGGTGCAGGGTATATCGCTCCGCCGCCTTGTTCACTACGAGGCTGAACTCGGCAAGGTTAAACGGCTTGCTGATATAATCATATGCCCCCGCATGCATGGCCTCCACGGCGGAGCTTACGGAACCAAAAGCGGTAATACAAATGACGGTCGTGTAGGGGCTGTTATCCCTGATACTTTTCAACAAATCCAGACCTGACAGTCCGGGCATGCAAATATCCGTAATCACAATAGGAAAGCATCCCTTCGTAACAGCGTCCGTCGCTTCGAGCGGATCGGTGAATGTCTTGGCCTCATAGCCAGCCTTTACCAAGTGCTTTTCCAGGACGCGGAGCATCGCGGCATCATCGTCGATGATTGCCACCCGCAATGACTCACTCATGCCATCTCTCATTCCTCTCTCCGTCCTGCCGCACCGGCATGGTGACGGAAAACACCGTTCCGGATCCCGGCACGCTTCGCACTTCCAGCGTACCACCGTGCTCTTCCACGATCCGCCGCGAGATCGCCAAACCCAGGCCGGAGCCCAGGCCGGCATCTTTCGTGGTGAAAAACGGCTCGAAAATCCTGTCCATGAATTCCTCCCTGATTCCGCAGCCGTTATCCTCGCACTCGAGCGCCACGTGAACCGTCCCGTCGCCTCCGTCGATGCGCCGTGCTCGAAGCCGGATATTCCGGTCGTTCCGGCGGTCGGCGTCCTTCAAAGCATCGTATGCATTGACAAGAAGATTCAGGACAACTTGTTCCAATTGCACGATGTCGCCTTCAATCTCCGGAAGGAACGGCGCAAGCTCCATCTCAACATGTACCCGCCCCGATTCGAACGTCTTTCGCAGGAGCTTCACCGAGTCGGCGGCGATATAATTGATATCCACCGGCTCCCGTTCGGACAAACCGGGCCGGGCAAAGGTGAGCAACTTCTGGACCAAGCTGGTAATCCGGTTCGCCTGTTCCTTGATCATCTCCAGTTCCTCGTAACCATCGGCGTCGGGCGTTCGATCCATCAGGAGAAAATCGGCGTTGCCCATGATAATGCTCAGCGGTGTCCCCATCTCATGAGCCATTCCCGCCGCCAGTTGGCCGGCCAACGCCAGTTTTTCACTGTGCCGTATCTCCCTTTCCAGGGCGCGGATGGAGGTAACATCCCTGGCCACAATCACGAGACCCAGGGGGGCGTCGTTCGCGTCAACGATCCTGAAACCGGAAAATAATACAACGATCCTTCCTCCTCCTTTCCGCGCCAACTCGCGTTCAACCTCCTGGAAATATCCCTGCTCTCCCAGGAAATCCCGGAACGATTCCGTGCTCCCGGTCGGCCACAGTAACGCCGCATTCCTACCCACGATTTCATTGCTGGACCAGCCAAAGGTCATTTCCGCGCCGCGGTTCCAGAAAAACACGTTTTCCTCCGCATCGAATGAAATGATCGCCTCAACCGACTCCCGGACAATTTGTTGAACAAGGTGGGTATGCGCGTCCTTCCCCTGTCGAAACAGGTCGATCAGCGTCTCAACGAATCCCCCGAACAATGCGCGCACGTCTTCTCTTTGTGCCGGGGTCAACCTGATCACGGCCTCGCCCAGGATCCCATCCAAGCGCTCATCCAGGGTTGAGAGAAATTTGTGAACTTCCAATTGGACCCGATTGATCACGTGAGACCGCCTTCTCCTGATCCGTGAAAACGACATCGTGGACACGCTCCCTTTTCGAACGCGGGAACGGAGATTCAGACGTCGAGGTTGCGGACGTACTTTGCGTGCTTCTCAATGAAATTACGGCGTGGTTCTACTGAATCGCCCATCAGGATGGAAAACAACCGGTCGGCTTCGGCGGCATTCTCCAGCGTAACCAGGAGCAAGGTTCGGCTTTCCGGGTTCATCGTCGTATTCCACAACTGGTCGGGATTCATTTCGCCAAGACCCTTGAAACGGGAGACGAGTATCCCGTCGCGCCGTTTCGTACCGGCCTCCGCTTCGGCTTCCTCGGACTCGTTTTCCGTATTGTCGCCGTTACTACGAGAGCGCAATTCCTTGATGATTTCGTCTCGTTCTTTCTCGTCATAGGCGTACCGTTCCTGTTTGCCTTTCTTGATCTTGTACAAGGGCGGCTGCGCAATGTACACGTGCCCGGTTTCGATGAGGTGCCGCAGGTAACGAAACAGGAACGTGAGCAGGAGTGTGCGGATGTGGGAACCATCCACGTCGGCGTCGGTCATGAGGATGATTTTCCCATAGCGCAATCCGCTCATGTCGGCGTTCTCATCCTCCCCGATCCCGGCGCCGATGGCGGAAATGATCGCCCGGATCTCGTTGTTTTCGAATATCCTGTTTTTCTTGGCCTTTTCGACATTCAGGATCTTGCCCCGGATGGGAAGAATGGCCTGGAAGCTCCGGTCCCTTCCCTGTTTGGCCGATCCACCGGCGGAATCTCCCTCGACGATGTACAACTCGCAGTGCTCCGGGTCCGTAATGGAGCAATCCGCAAGCTTGCCGGGAAGACTGAGGTGGTCCAATGCGTTCTTGCGGCGGATGAGGTCACGGGCCTTTCGCGCGGCCTCCCGTGCCTCTGCCGCCCGGACCGCTTTTTCAATGATCCTCTTGGCCACGGACGGATTTTTTTCCAGGTACAGGGCGAGCTGCTCGCCGACGATTGTCTCGACGATGCTCTTCGTCTCGCTGTTTCCCAGCTTGGTCTTTGTCTGCCCCTCGAACTGCGGCTCAGCAACCTTAACGCTCAGCACGGCGGTCAGCCCCTCGCGAAAGTCATCGCCCTGGATGTTGATTTTCCCTTCCTTGATGAGCTTGTTCCGGAGTGCGTAACTGTTCAGGCATCGCGTAAGAGCAGTCTTGAGACCGACCAGATGCGTCCCTCCCTCGTGAGTATTGATATTGTTCACGTAAGTGAAGATGTTCTCCATGAAAGACGTATTGTACGTCAACGCGAGTTCCACCGGGGTACCGTCACGTTCACCCTCGATGTAGATAACGTCCTTGAGAATCGGCGTCCGGTTGCTGTCGATATATTTCACGAAATCCTTAAGACCACCGCGGAAGTGAAACACTTCCTTTTCATTCTCGATCTCATCCTCGAGTGTGATCTTGATGGTACGGTTCAGGTACGCCAGCTCGCGAAGCCGGTCGGCAAGAACATCGAACCTGAACTCGGTCGTTTTAAAGATGGATCTATCCGGCATGAACGTAATAAACGTGCCGGTCTTGCGCGCCGTGCCGATTTCCTCAACCGGCGTAACCGGCTTGCCTGCTTCGTATCTCTGCCGGTATTTCTTTCCGTCGCGATGCACTTCCGCAATCAACCACTCGGAGAGCGCGTTGACCACGGAGACCCCTACCCCGTGCAGACCACCGGACACCTTGTAGCTGCGCTTATCGAATTTCCCGCCCGCGTGTAACCGGCACATCACGACCTCGAGAGTGCTGATTTTCTCCGTGGGATGTATGCCCACGGGAATACCACGACCGTTATCGGCGACGCTAACGGAACCGTCCTTGTGAATGGTCACGGTGATCTCGGTGCAATACCCTGCCAGCGCTTCGTCGATAGAATTATCCACGACCTCGTTGACCAGGTGATGCAATCCGCGGGAACTCACGTCCCCGATGTACATGGCAGGACGTTTCCGCACTGCTTCAAGCCCTTCCAGTACTTTTATGCTGTTTTCATCATACGAAATTGGTGTCATGATTCACGTTGTGTGTTAATGTATCAGGTATCTACGATTGATTACTTTCCTATGCAGAACCGGGAAAAAATAGCATGTAATACATCCTCGGTCGTTACTTCCCCGATGATCTCTCCCAGCGCGTCCGAGGCGTTGCGCACGCTTACGGCCACGAATTCTTCGGTCAGTCCATCGTCCAGCGCTTCCAAGGCGTTCCCGAGATACTCATCAGCCCGGGCGAGGCAGTCGCGATGACGCATGTTGGTGATAATCAGCGTCTGGTCTTCCAGCGGGGGTTGGAGATTCCGCGCCCGGACCTGCAACCATGCCAGGAGTTCCTCGATGCCGGTGGATCGAACGGCGGAAATCGGGAACATCCCGGCACCCTGTATCACCGCCGATTCCGGTTTAAGGTCGATTTTGTTCAACGCGATGCACATGCCAACGCCGCCAGGAACGATGCCGGACAACCACCGCCGTTCATTTTCGAGAAGGATTTCCACGTCAGGTCCAGAAGTCACATCCACCACGTCGATAACGATATCCGCATCCTGGAGCTGGGCCATCGTGCGGGCGATTCCTTCCCGCTCAACCCGGTCGCTGGTCTCCCGCAATCCAGCGGTATCCACGAATCGAAACAACGTTCCGTCCACCACGGCCGCCTCCTCCACGTAATCCCGCGTCGTACCCGGTACTTCCGTAACAATGGCCCTGGGCACACCCAAGAGCGCGTTGAGAAGGCTGGACTTGCCGGCGTTCGGTCGCCCGATGATTACAACCCGTATTCCCTCGCGCACCACGCGGCCGGAATCATACGATTTCACGAGCATGCCGATCGCCCGTTTCGATTCCTCGAGGTTGCGACGGTGCTCCGCCGGTTCGGCCAGAGGAACATCATCTTCGGCAAAATCCAGGCTCAACTCGAGAACAGACGCCGTTTGCATCAGCTTCTCCCGCACTTCTCGTACGAAGCCGGACAGTCGTCCTTCCAATTGGACGATGGATGCTCTCTGTGCCCGACGGGTTTCCGCGTGGATGAGATCCGCGACGGCTTCCGCCTGCACCAGATCGATGCGACCATTCAGGAACGCGCGTTTCGTGAACTCGCCCGGCATCGCGTGACGTCCTCCTCCACGCAGCACCGTTTCCAACACCGCGGCCGCAACCGCCCGCCCCCCATGACAACTCAGCTCGACCGTGTCTTCGCCCGTGTATGAGGACGGCCGGTGGAAAACAGTCGCCACAACTTCGTCCACCACGGTTCCCGCCTCGTCGATTACCCTGCCGAAGTGGGCGGTCCGGGGCGACACCGTTCGCAGGTCAGCTCCCCGGAACACCCGCGCCGCAAGCTCGAGCGCCGATGGGCCGGAAATACGTATCACGGCGATACCACCCGTGCCCGGCGGAGTAGCAATAGCGGCCACAGTATCGGCATTGCCCGGCAACCGGGCAGGGGCGCGCTGCTCCAAATCCACGATGACCACTTTACCAGATTCTTTTTCCATGATGTCGTTCAATATCATCTGCTTTGTAATGCGACCACTACCATTTCACAACCCGCCATGTTTATCACATCAACGATCCTCGCATCTTCAGCGAACCACAATTTCCTTGATGATCTCCCGCCCCAGCTTGGTGTTGATCTTACGCCGGAGAGCCTCGCGGTTGAAATGGATCTCGTACCGCCACGACGATTCTTCCACGGTGATGAACATAGTTCCATCCCGGATGGAGCGCACCTGCGCATGGTTAGCGAGGGCCTCGCCGACTAGCTCCTGCCACTGTTGAATGACCGTTTGTTCTCCGATCTTCCCGTGAAGGCCCAACTGCTGCGCCATGCTTTCGAGCGCTTCCGCCAACGTCCATGTGCGTGAAAGCTCCTTCACACCACTTCCTCCACAGCCGCTTGTACATGTCCGGCCGCGACTTCGAAAACATCGAATCGCGCTCCGATGGTAGGCAACAGCTGCCGCGTTGATTTGTTGACAGAGGTTATCAGGGTCTGGCCGATGCGTCCGATCAAGTGCAAGACTCGTTCCAGCCTCATATCATCCAACTCGCTGAAGATGTCATCGAGAAGCAGGACGGGAATTTCTTCAGTCTGGTCCTGGAGATAGCGAAACTCCGCCACCTTTAACGCGATCAAAAAGCTTTTCACCTGGCCTTGTGACGCTTGATGCCGCACATCCAAGCCGTTCAACAATAACGCCAGGTCGTCACGATGCGGACCGATAAAGGTCGTACCCCGCCGGACGTCGTGAACAAGATGTTCCCTGAGTTGCGCTTTCATCGCGTCCAGCGACAATTCCCGGTCCTCCAGGCAATCGAACGTTGCCTGGTATTCCAGGCGTGGTTCTTCGCCCGCGTTCGCGATTTCCTCGTATGCGGACACGACGTACGGAGTAAACCGTTCCAGAAACGCCCGTCGACGTTCGAGAATGCGCGCACAGATACGCACATAGGTATCGTCCCAGGAATCCAGCGCTCCGTTGTCCAGCCGCGAGACCAGTCCTTCCGCACTACCCAGGAGCGCGTTTCGATGCCGGAGGATACGCCTGAATTCGAAGAGTTCTTTCACGTAGGCCGGGTGCGCCTGCGAGATAACCATATCCATGAACGACCTGCGCTCCGAGGGTGGTCCGCTTGTGATCCCCCGGTATTGCGGGGAAAGGGTCACGAGTGGAAACAACCCGATGAGTTCGGCCGCCGAGGCCAGGGGGTTGTTATTCAGCCGAATCTTTTTCCGCCCCCCGGCCAGGGAAAAATCGATTTCCACCTGGCTTCGGTTTCCGTTGGCGCTTGCCATGCCCGCTCGGACAGCATACCGTTCGTCGCCACGTCGAATCAGGTTCCGATCGGGGCCATGAATAAAAGAACGGCTCAGGCACGCGAGAGAGATCGCTTCGAGAATGGTCGTCTTTCCGGCCCCGTTTTCTCCCCACAAAAGCGTAATGCCGTTTGACAAGGTGAGGCTGGTATCGACATGGTTTCGAAGAGATTGAAAATGGACACGTTCGATATACATACTCAGGCATTCAACCGCACAGGCATCACCAGCATCAGGATATCCTGGTCCGGTAACGGCTGGGATGGACGCATGACGCCGGCCCGGGTCGGGCTGCTGAATTCGAATGTCACCTCTTCGCCTTCTAGGTGCACCAGCGCATCTTCTATGTACTTGGCGTTGAACCCGATCTCGATCGATTCCCCGGTATATGCGCACGGCATGGATTCCTTGGCTTCACCACCGAAATCGATGTCTTCAGCCGACACACGCAGTTCGCCGTCCGCGACAAAAAAGCGTATCTGGTTCGTTATGGAATTGGAGAAAATGGATACTCTCCGCACCGCGGCCAACAGAGCGGAGCGATTGACGGAAAGCACCTTGTCGTTTTCCACCGGGATCACACTTTCGTACTTCGGGTATTTTTCGTCAATGATCCGGGATTGCAATTCAAGTTCATCCATGGAAAAGCGAATGGACGCGCTGCCGATTCGGACGGCCACTTGTTCGCTCTCCATCGATTTCAAAATCAGATTCAACGCCCGGGCCGGAATGACCACCTCGTGCACTTCACCAGGGTTCAGGGGTAATTCTTCCATGTTGGATTGAATCACCCGCACCAATCGATGCCCATCGGTAGCGACTGCCCGCAACTCGGAAGGTTTCATTTCGAAAAGCACCCCCATCATGGCCGGACGCAGCTCGTCGGTACTGACCGCGAAGGCCGTTGTGGCGATGATTTGCGAACACCGCTCCGACGCGAGGGTAAACGACACGACCTCGTCGACGTCTTCCTTGGCCGGGAAATTGTCCGCCGTTTCGCCGCTCATCCGGTACTCGCCCTGCCGGGTCTTCATCACCATCTTTCCCGCCACGTGATCCGCGTTCACGTCGAGTTCCATGCTCGACAAAGAACGAACGATCTCGTGCAACCGGCGAGCGGGAACGGCAATCCTGCCGTCTTCCTCGCCCGTCACCGGAATTTCGATCGTCATAAAAATATCCAGGTCGGTGGCGGTCATACGAAGTGCATTCCTCTGCAAATCCATCAGGATGTTTTCCACGATGGGCATGGTGGATTTCGTGGGGACTACATGGATAATCTTCGCCAGGGCTTTCTGCAGATCCGTGCTCACGACGGAATATTTCATGAAACCTCCTGATACAAAATCAGCGATGTGAAGACGGGGAGTGAAAAATCTCGCTTGTGATCCCGCGTAATATTTACTTGTTTCTTTCGTCCCGTACGGTCGCATCCGAACACCGCACAACGAATCGCCGGTACAGGGCATTACATTATTAAAATATAGAAAAAAGCATGCGGACATTCAAAGCGAAACGACGGTACCGCGAGGTGTCGGTATGAAGTAGGGGCAAGCGTTCAGAGCAAGTATTTCGACGTCAGGTCTTTCCCCGATCGACCGGAGAGAAAGCGAAAACTTCCAACCTGGACCGATGGGTCGCTCTGCAATTTGATGCGGACGAAATGTTTTAACATCAATTTCATGAGGCGGTTGAATTTCCCTTCCTGCAAGTATTCAGCAGCGGTGGGATGCACCTGAAGGATCAGCCGAAGCTCCGAGGTCTCCGTCCGGAAACGTTTAAGCCAGCGCTCAATCTGCATGACAAGTGAGGCTTTACTCTGGACAAGGCCGGTACCGTCACACGTCGGGCAAGCTTCCAGCACGGAAAACTGCACGCTGTCGCGTATCCGCTGTCGCGTAATCTGCATGAGACAGAATTCCGTGAGGGGCAGGATCGTTGACTTGGCACGATCGATCCTCATTTCCCTCCGCATCTCCTCGTACACTT
>JAJRXL010000533.1:5000-8628 GCA_024276335.1 Bacteroidota bacterium | reverse complement strand
TTGGGGCGGGAAGGCGAAATTCGAAGGCGAAGTGGAACTGACGGGTAATTCGTACTACCTGTTTCTTGGCAAGCAATTTACGACGAGCGGAAAGCTGCGTTTCATCGGTGATCCGACAAACCCGGAGCTGGATCTTACCGCAGTCTATTCCGTGTACCACACCCGGTACCATCCCGGCCAGACGAACTCGAACGGGGAAACGCGGCGCCTGTTCGTGATCCTGCGCATCACCGGTGATCGCAATAAGCCACGGCCGACGTGGGACCTGCGTTGGGATTCCAAGGATGGTCCCCAGGTGGAATCGGCCCTGAACACGGAATCGAACGCGATCTCGGTCATTATTACGGGCCGGTTCACGGACGAGTTGACCTCACAAGACAAATCGAACCTCTTGCAGAGCGCGGGGGATCTCACGAACACCGTTCTCTCCTCGATGCTTTCCACGGCGATGTCCGAATTCTTGGGCAAGACCGGCCTGCGGGATATCGTTCAGCGCGTGGAGTTCTCGAACCTGGGTGGTGAAGAAAGCCGGATAAAGCTTACCAGTGAAATCGGCAAGGCGGTTCTCACGTTCGACGGGAAAATCAACAACCTCGGGAGCGGCGATATCATCATCGAGATGCCGCTATACCAGATGTTCGGGTGGTTCCCCGTCGGAAATATCATCCTGGAATTATCGAGGAGAGTTACCACGAATACGATCGAGGGCGCGACCACGACCGGCCAGACGGAAAACCTGACATACGAAGCGAAGCTGTTGTACAGGATCTCCTTTTGATCTTGTGACGTGGCTTCCATTACTTAGAAGGATGAATACATGACGAAATATTCTGACGCAGTCCTGGAGGTGTTCGGAAAGCTCCATAAACAGGGGTTGACGACCAAGGAAATCGCCCGCAAGCTGGGCGTCCCGAAAAAAGGACCGAAGTACGGTCAGCTCCGCGAGGCGCTCCAGGAACTCCAGCGGGAAGGCACCATCGAACGAATAAAGGGAGGGCGCTGGCGGATGCCGAAGAAAAACACCGTGACGGGCATCCTGGAAATTACCCGTTCCGGCTTTGGCGTGGTGCGCTGCGATGACGAACCCGACCGCGAGATTTACATCCCGCGGCGTTCCATTCATACCGCCCTCCAGGGCGACCGCGTCAAGGTTGCGCTCTATGCCGAGCGCCGGGGACGCCGGGAAGAGGGCGAAGTCGTCGAGATCGTGGAACGGGGCGAGAGCACGGCAATCGGCGTCCTGAAGAAAACCGGCCGCCTATTCTATGTTGTTCCCGACAACCGGAGCGTGGACCGCGATATATTCATCCCCTCGGATATGATCGGTCCTGCGAAGCCCAACGACAAGGTCGTCGTGCGAATCGAGTCGTGGGACAGCGAACACGCCAGCCCGGAGGGACGGGTGATCGAGCGACTCGGGAAAGCCGGGGAGCCCGGGGCGGAACTGAAGGCATTGGCGCGGCGCTACAAGTTGCGGATGGAGTTCCCGAAGGAATGCCTCAGGGAGGCGGAGGGCAAATCGGTTACGATCCCCGCGGAGGAATTGAACACGCGGCTCGATTTCCGCGACGAGGAAGTGATTACCATCGACCCGGACGACGCGAAGGATTTCGACGACGCCCTATCGCTCAGGCGCATGCCCGACGGGAGCTTCGAACTTGGCGTTCATATTGCCGATGTCAGCTTTTACGTGCCGGAAGGCAGCGCGCTGGACAAGGAAGCTTTTCGCCGAAGCACCAGCGTGTACCTGGTGGACGGCGTGATTCCCATGCTGCCCGAGCGGCTTTCCAACGACCTTTGCAGCCTGAGAGAAGGCGAGGATCGACGCACCTATTCCTGCATCATGCGCTTGTCTCCTACCGGCGCGGTGAAATCGTACAAACTGGCAACAAGTGTTATCCGCAATACGAAACGGTTCTTGTACGAGGAAGCACAGGCAATTATCGAAGGGAAAAAGAGCCCGCACGCGCGGCTCATCCGGGACCTGCATCGTATCGCGAAGAAACTGATCGCGAAAAGGGAGAAGGAAGGCAGCCTCGATTTCGATCTGCCGGAGGTCAAGTTCCGCCTTGACGAGAACGGGCGGCCGTTGGAAATCATACCCAAACCGCGATTGGATTCCCATCGCCTTGTCGAGGAATGCATGCTGCTTGCCAACCGGACTGTGGCGCGGCACATCCTGAGAAAAGCCGGTCCCGATCACCCGTTGCCCTTCCTGTATCGCGTCCACGATCTACCGGACGAGGAAAAAATTTCCGAGCTGGTGCTGTTTATCCGGTCGTGCGGATACTCGGTCAACCTCGACCCGGCGCTTCCAAAATCGTTCCAGCGCATGCTGGAGCAGATCAAGGACAAGCCGGAAGCGCAGCTTATCCAGAGCCTGACCATCCGGTCGATGGCCAAGGCGGCGTACTCGGCGGACAATATCGGGCATTTCGGCCTGGCGTTTCCACACTATACGCACTTCACCTCGCCAATACGTCGGTACCCGGACCTGGTTGTACACCGGCTGTTGAAGAAGTACGAAAAGGCGCGCGGTGCCAGGGATATGAAGGCGCTCGCGGCCAGGATTGCGGAAATCGCGCAACAGACCAGCCGCATGGAGCGTGTGGCGGTCATGGCGGAGCGGGAATCCATCAAGATGAAGCAGGTGGAGTACATGGCCGGTCGCATTGGAGAGGAATTCGACGCGCTGGTCAGTGGTGTGGTTGCTTACGGGTTATTCGTGGAAATCATCCCGTACCTCGTGGAGGGGATGGTTCACATCCGCAACATGACCGACGATCATTATACGTACAGCGAACGCCAGCAATCCCTGGTAGGGAAACGGACCCGGAAACGGTTCCGGATTGGCGACAAGGTGCGCGTGCGGCTCGTGAGCGTGGACAAGATGGAGAACAAGATTGATTTCGAATTGCTGTAGGACCCGATAATGTTGGAACTTTTGAGTGTTGATATCGGCAACACGAGGACCGGATTTGCGCTGGTACGGGATGGCAAAGTCCTTGGCCGGTGGGACGTGCCGACCCGTGATGCCGTGCGAGGAATAACCATTCCCGGCGACAAGGAGGTATTGATCGGGAGGGTGCGTGAAGTCGGTATATGCAGCGTGGTCCCGGAAGCCACCGCGTCGGTTTCCGCCCGGCTTGTTTCACGTCTGGGCGTCATGCCGTGGCTCGTCGAAGCCGGGAAGGTCTCATGGTTCGGGCTTGATTACGAACCGCTGTCCTCTCTGGGTGCCGACAGGTTGTGCGCGGTTATGGCGGCGCGGGAGCGGGTGCCCTGGCCGGTAGTAGTCGTTGATTGTGGCACCGCGACGACCTTTTCGGTCGTAAATAGGGAAGGTGATTTTGTCGGAGGATTGATCGCGCCCGGTTTCGACATGTTGGCGGAAGCGCTGGCGACGGGTACGGCCCGGCTTCCGTTTCCCGGTGACGAGATGCCGATCGACGTACTAGCCACAAACACCAAGGACGCCGTTCGTGGGGGGGCGACAAGGCTGTTCGTCTCCGGTGTTTCCGGGATACTGGAACGTATCACGTCGGAATCCGGAGGGCGTATCACGGCAATATTAACCGGCGGAAGGGCCGGGTGGCTGAAGGAGTACTTGGCGACAGACTGCCTGCTG
>JAJRXL010000533.1:0-2500 GCA_024276335.1 Bacteroidota bacterium | reverse complement strand
TCTAAGTACCTCCAGGAAAAGAAAACAAGAGTGATTCCCTGAGTAGTGGTGAGCGAAACGGGAACAGCCTAAACCGAATAACACGTAAGGACGCAACCGTTGTGTTATCGGGGTCGTGGGACGCGCCGACCGATTTGCGTTGAGGTCAAGGAGTTACAAAGCAACCTGTTAGTTGAAATGGATGGAAAGCCATGCCATAGAAGGTGAAAGCCCTGTAAGCGAAAACAGCGTTGTCTCCTGCGCGGATCCCAAGTACCGCGGGACACGAGAAATCCTGTGGGAATCTGCCAGGACCATCTGGTAAGGCTAAATACTCTCCAGTGACCGATAGTGTACCAGTACCGTGAGGGAAAGGTGAAAAGAACCCTTGAGAAGGGAGTGAAATAGAACCTGAAACCGTATGCTTACAAACGGTAGGAGGAACGTTGTGGTCTTCGGACGGCAACGAACTGACTGCGTGCCTTTTGTTTAATGAGCCAACGAGTTACTCGTGCGTTGCAAGGTTAAGTCCCTCAGGGACGAAGCCGTAGCGAAAGCGAGTCTGAATAGGGCGATTCAGTAACGTGCGGTAGACGCGAAACCGAGTGATCTACCCATGGCCAGGATGAAGGTCTGGTAAAACAGGCTGGAGGTCCGAACTAGTGTGGGTTGAAAACCGCTTAGATGAGCTGTGGGTAGGGGTGAAAGGCCAACCAAACTCGGAAATAGCTCGTACTCCTCGAAATGCTTTTAGGAGCAGCCTCGTGTTAGTGTATCGGAGGTAGAGCACTGATTGGGCTAGGGCTGTCACAACGGTACCAAACCCAGACAAACTCCGAATTCCGAATACATGATGCACGGGAGTGAGGCAGTGAGGGATAAGCTTCATTGCCGAGAGGGAAACAACCCAGACCACCGGCTAAGGTCCCCAAGGATACGTTAACAGAGAAAGGATGTTCGGTTGCTTAGACAACTAGGATGTTGGCTTAGAAGCAGCCATTCATTTAAAGAGTGCGTAATAGCTCACTAGTCAAGCGACCTTGCGTCGATAATTTCCGGGACTAAACGTATCACCGAAGCCGTGGGATTCTCGCGCAAGCGAGGATCGGTAGAGGAGCATTCTGTCAGCGAACCCCGAAGGGGTGTCCTGCCTTTTAGGCGTGGGCGAAGATGCGTCGCGAGGCGTGTTGGAGTTGACAGAAGAGAATATGTTGGCATAAGTAACGATAATTCCGATGAAAAATCGGAACACCGAAAATCTAAGGGTTCCTGAGCAACGTTAATCGACTCAGGGTTAGTCGGCCCCTAAGCCGAGGCCGAAAGGCGTAGGTGATGGGAATCAGGTTGAATATTCCTGAACCTGGATACGTTTGTTTGATCGTAAGGGGGGACGCAGGAGTGAAAGGTCGGCCGGCTGTTGGTTGCCGGTTTAAGCGTGTAGGGAGGAAAGGTAGGCAAATCCGCCTTTCTGTTGAACCGAGGCGCGAACACGGAGCCCGTTATGGGCCGCAAGCGACCCTAAGCAAACTGCCAAGAAAAGCCTCGTACGAGAGAGCGTATTCAGACCGTACCGCAAACCGACACAGGTAGATGGGGTGAGTATCCTAAGGTGCTCGAGTGAGCCGTGGCTAAGGAACTCGGCAAATTAGCTCCGTAACTTCGGGAGAAGGAGCGCCTCTATTAGGTGACATTTGTACAAATGAAGCCGAACGAGGCCGCAGTGAAAGGGCCCAAGCGACTGTTTAACAAAAACACAGCTCTCTGCAAAGTCAATTGAGACGATGTATAGGGAGTGACACCTGCCCGGTGCCGGAAGGTTAAGAGGAGGGGTCATGCCGACTTGTCGGCAGAAGCTCTGAATCGAAGCCCCGGTAAACGGCGGCCGTAACTATAACGGTCCTAAGGTAGCGAAATTCCTTGTCGGGTAAGTTCCGACCTGCACGAATGGTGTAACGATTTGGGCACTGTCTCAGCCACGGGCTCGGTGAACTTGTGGTACCGGTGAAGACGCCGGTTACCCGCATATGGACGGAAAGACCCCGTGCACCTTTACTGCACCCTAGTATTGGGTTCGAGTAAAGCATGTGTAGGATAGGTGGGAGACGGTGAAGCCCGGACGCTAGTTCGGGTGGAGTCAACCTTGAAATACCACCCTTGTTCTATTTGGATTCTAACCCAGGACCGTGAATCCGGTTCGGGGACAGTGCTAGGCGGGTAGTTTGACTGGGGCGGTCGCCTCCTAAAATGTAACGGAGGCTCTCAATGGTGCCCTCAGCATGGTTGGTAATCATGCGCAGAGCGTAAACGTAGAAGGGCGCTTGACTGCGAGACCGACAGGTCGAGCAGGTGCGAAAGCAGGAGTTAGTGATCCGACGGTTGAGTATGGAATTGCCGTCGCTCAAAGGATAAAAGGTACGCCGGGGATAACAGGCTGATCTTCCCCAAGAGTTCACATCGACGGGAAGGTTTGGCACCTCGATGTCGGCTCATCGCATCCTGGGGCTGGAGAAGGTCCCAAGGG
>JAJRXL010000532.1 GCA_024276335.1 Bacteroidota bacterium | reverse complement strand
GGCTGCTTTTGCAACCGCCGGCGCGACCCACGTGAGAACGCGCGGATCGAGGGGCTTCGGAATGATGTATTCGCGCCCGAACTTCATGTCCTTGGCACCGTATGCGCGCTTAACCGAGTCCGGGACCTCTTCTTTTGCCAGTGCTGCCAGGGCCCGGGAAGCCGCGACTTTCATTTCCTCGTTGATGGCGCGCGCGTAAACGTCGAGGGCCCCCCGGAAGATGAACGGAAAGCCGAGGACGTTGTTTACCTGGTTCGGATAATCGCTGCGACCGGTAGCCATGATGACGTCTTTGCGTGCGGCAACCGCATCTTCGTACGTAATTTCCGGGTCAGGATTCGCCATGGCGAAGATGATCGGGTTGTCCGCCATGGATCGAACCATATCCTGGGTAAGGACGTTGGCAACGCTCACACCGGTGAACACGTCCGCGCCGACGAGCGCCTCTTCCAGCGTGCGCGCGCTGGTGTCGGAGGCAAACTGCTCCTTGTAAGGGTTCATCCCTTCGGTGCGTCCCTTGTACACGACGCCTTTGCTGTCGCACATGACGATGTTCTTCGGATCGGCACCGAGCCGTACGTAGAACTTGGCGCAAGCGATTCCGGATGCCCCGGCGCCGTTGAACACGATGCGCAACTGGGAAAGATCTTTCTCAACCAATTCGCAGGCATTGAGCAGGGCGGCTCCGCTGATGATGGCCGTACCGTGTTGATCGTCGTGAAAAACGGGAATATCGAGCGTTTCCTTGAGCTTTTCCTCGATGACGAAACACTCGGGCGCCTTGATGTCCTCGAGGTTGATACCTCCGAAGGTCGGTTCGAGGACCTGGACCGTGCGGATGATTTCATCCACGTCCTTGCTTCGGAGCTCGATGTCGAACACGTCCACGTCTGCGAACGTTTTGAACAAGACACCTTTTCCTTCCATGACCGGTTTGCCTGCTTCCGGTCCGATGTCGCCCAGGCCGAGCACGGCCGTGCCGTTGGAGACGACGGCTACGAGGTTGGCCTTTGCCGTGTATTCGAATACGTTGTTGAAGTCCTTGGCGATCTCCAGGCAGGGCACGGCCACGCCGGGGGTGTATGCCAGGGATAAATCGCGTTGCGTCGCGCAGGGCTTGGTGGCAATAACTTCGATTTTACCCTTGCGTTTCCCACTATGGTACTCAAGGGCATCTTCGTCTCGGAGTTTCATGATTATCTTGATTCTGGTGGTTGAGAAAGGCGGGATGTTTGGAACACGATCATATACAAATGTAACATTCCGTGCTATGAGCAACAAGAAACGGTCAGGATGAATTGGAGCTTAGGAGGCTGTCTATCCCACGGGCCACGTCCCTGGGATCGATCTCTCTGAGGCATGCGAAATGCCCCCGCAGGCATCGATCCCTGCCGATGTGCGTACAGGGCCGGCAAGGAATGCCGGGGTTCTCAACAACAACCGAGCGACTTCGATACGGGAAAAAGCCGAATTCCCGTACCGTACTGCCGAAAATACCGACGACCGGTGTATTTACCGCCGTGGCGAGATGCATCAACCCGCTGTCGTTGGCTACGACGACGTCGCAGTTCGCCAGTCCCGCCGCCGTTTCCAGGATACTCAGATTACCGCAGAACGATTGTATTGCATCCGGAAATGCTCGCCGAATTGCCTCGCAACAATCCGATTCTTCCTTGCTGCCGAAGAGAAACACTCCCGTGTTTTCCTTTTCAAGGAGAAAACCCGCCAGCTCGATCCACTTTTCCACCGGCCATCTCTTCGTGAAATGACGGGCGCCTGGACAGAACGCGATGCGTCGATCCGGAACGCCCGCCTGTTTGCTTTCAAGCGCGCTTATGGTTCTTTGCCTGACGTGTGACGGTATGTAAACGGTGGGGCCGTGTTCATCTAGGCGCACACCGAAAGCAGCGGCGGTGCGCGCATACCGTTCAGGAACGGTGACGATTTCCCCGAAGAAGCTCTTGTGAAAGGATACCAGGAGGAATTTCTTCAGGTTATCCTTGTGAATGCTCGATGAAGGCACGGCGAGCATGGCTCTCAGTATCGTTGAACGAAAGTTGTTCTGTAGATCAAATACGTGCTCGTAGTGCGCCGCCCGGAGTTTTTCTGCCAAAGCCCGGAGTCCCCCGAAACCGTCGATGCGCCGCAGGAAGTACACGTGATCGACCTCCGGATTATGGGCGAGGAGAGGGACGTAATCTTCTTTTGTAACGTAATCGATTTTAGAAGATGGGAATCGCGCCTTGAGAGCCCGTATAAACGGCGTCGTAAGAACGATGTCGCCCAGGGAGCTGAAACGAATGATCAATATGCGGGAAAGGGATTGCATGTACGTGTCGTCGCCTGTCAGGCGCATGTAAAAATATTCCACCCGGTCTCCAATTCCAACGGTGTCCGGAAATTCCGGGGCGGAGAGCCTTGCTTCCAAGCGCGTATGAAAGTTCCGCTTCTCGTTCCGTTGCGCACACGCAATCCGTATATTGAAGTGAAGGACGGTGGCAAATGACACGTTCCAAGCCTACGGAAATATACCTGTCGCGGTATCCGACGCCTGTTGGCAGCCTTCACATTGCGAGCACTGCACGCGGAATCTGTCGAATCGCGTTTGGGGATCCCGGAGACCTCGAACGGGTACAGGAATGGATTGAAAAACATTTTCCGGTTTACTCCATCATTGCGGAACCGGCGGTGCATCGTGAAGTCCACCGGGAGCTGAAAGACTACTTTGAGGGCCGTCGCCGTCGTTTCAATGCCCGTGTTCACCTTGTGGGCACCGATTTTCAGCTTCAGACCTGGACTGCCCTGCGCTCCATCCCTTACGGGGAAACACGGTCGTATAAACAGATTGCCGATATCATCGGGAATCCCACGGCCACGCGGGCGGTAGGCGGGGCGATCGGGCAAAATCCAATCCCTATCATCGTCCCTTGCCACAGGGTGATCGGAGACAATGGCAAGCTGGTAGGTTTTTCCGGCGGCATTGAGCGAAAGCAGTTCCTGCTTCAGCTCGAAGGAGTCCTCATTGTTTAAATGGAATGACTCCGAAATAACGACACAGTAACTGAACCATTTATTAATCGGATGTTACGGATTACACGATGATTACAGG
>JAJRXL010000059.1 GCA_024276335.1 Bacteroidota bacterium | reverse complement strand
GTACACGTAATATCCATCGACACCCGTTTGGAAATCAAAATTCGTGAAACTGGTCATGAACGGTGGATTTGACGGAGCGCTTAATGTCAACGTGTTGTAGTCGCTCGGCCACATGCACCCCGCCCACGGGTAATTCGAGCTATAACCATTCCACGATCCGTCGATGCTCACGTACCCGCCGCCCAGTTGACGCGTCAGGTAAAGACCAAAGCCGATCGTGAATGGATTCAAGTAGCTCACCTGCGCAGCAAACGCAGCCTTATCATAGGGCACACGTACCTCCATAACCGCGCCCGTCGAAGGACTATACTTGATCTTCCATTCCAGTGCGGGATAGTGAGGATCGTTCGCCTGGGGATACCAGAAGCTGCATGCATATGGATAACACTGAATGACACCGCTTGGCGATCCGACATATCCGTGCAGTGCGTCAAGTGTCGGCGTCCAAACGTCCGGCCATGCGAGTTCGCCTTCGCGCAAAACCCCGGGATTTGTACACCATGTTAAATCTCTCGTGTTTCCCGGGCCAATATCGAACTGGAACGACGTTATCAGTGTCCATTCACCGTACGTATCCCAGTCTGATTGGGTAACTCTTTTGTCGATGAACAGAAAATACAGGTTGTCGCAATTATTCTTGATGTACATCATGACATCCGAATTCGGTGTATAGTTCGGCCATCCGGACGTTGGATATCCAATCGGCTGCGCCAATGCGTCTGACCATTCACCCGGCGACATGACCCCGTCAATAACCGGCAGGACCTGAAGCAACGGACTGGTCAACGGACCACCCAGGGTTCTGACCTCCTCGCTCCCCGGCTTTGGTTTCGGGGCAACTTTCATTCCTCCGAGAAAATAGGACGTAATAGCGGTGCGGCCACCACGCTCATCTGGTGAAACAGGACGTTCCCGGGACTGTTTGGAAAGCTGCTGAGCATTTACGATTTGTGTCAGACCAAACAACCCGAATACAAGCAACACGAGAACACATGCTTGAAAAAAACGGTAAAGATTCTGTGCCATATTACCTCCGCCAAAAAGAGTATTCGAGTTACTGTTACTATGAAAACAAATTTTTGTCCGATCTATATAGTACAAATATCCAAAACGCCAATCAAGTACGCGAGCTCCTGGAGCATCAGCGATGGAACACGAACGACAACGTTCGTACACCGGCGGATGAGCGCGCAACAACGTGATATATGCCCGAAACGAGCGTTGCAAGGTCGATCGAAAGCCTATGAGTCCCCTGTTCATATGTTTGCCGAGGAAGGGACATCACTCGCTCCCCGAGACTGTTGTACAGCTCAATACCTACCATCTCCTCATTACGAATAACCAATTGGATGACGGATTGCGGTGATGCCGGGTTGGGATAAATACCAAGATCGAAGGAAGTCGATATCGGAAGCGCGTGTACCCGCATGATGGATGAATAATGGACCGTTCCATCGATGTCAACCTGTCGAATCCGATAAAGGTATTGTTGACCTGGTTTCACGGAACGATCAATGACCATGTACGATGCTCCCATACTCGATTTGCCCCGGGGCGCAACGGTTTTGACATCCCTCCAACACCTCTCCGTCCATCGTTCGAGAACGAACGCCGCATTGTTCACTTCATATGCCGTTGACCATTCCACGACAACACCCTGGCCAATTGCATACGCCGAGACATTCAGAAACTCTACCGGCGTCAGGACATTCTTCAGTCCGTACACCGCCGCAAACGGATGCTGCACGGGGTCGCCCTTTTGCAACCATCCCGTAATACCGTTTCCCGTATCATTGCCTACAAATGAAAGATCGGTGGTTCCGGAGGCATTTCGTGAAATGGCAAATTGTATCCGACAAAGCATCCGCGAGCTCCCTGATGCGATAGAAACCGGCTTCCAGTCATTCAGTGTAAACTCGATATACGACAATATATCAGGATCTTGTCCGTCGTTTTCTGCAAACGGCTTCGACGCATCGGTCCATCCGAATTGCTGGAAGTACTTGTTGTAAATAGAGACCGGAAAGGCCGGGTGGATTTCCATGGGATTGTAGCCCACCGACGCCAGGATACCCGTGCAATTCCATGTTTGACCGGGATTCCGCATCTGTATCGAAACAACAACGCTATCCTTCCCATCATGTTCCAATAACATGTGGAGCTCCGGTGTGGGGAGATTCTGGGAACACGCCACAGAAAGGAATAGAAACGGTAATGAAAGGGCTCGCTTGAACAATGGATTTCAGTACTGCTGGTTGAGTTGATCCCCATAAAAGGAGAATGTGAAAAAAGATAAGAAATTTATTTTCAGAATAAAAACGGGAAGAACCACAAAAAATCGAACGGGTTATCGCAGTGCCCATGAACCGATGAGATGAATTCGGTACTCTCATTCAACGAAATATTCGATCGTCTTTCTATGTTTGGAAAACATTCCCGCGTGAACTTCACAGGGTGGTTTCTGTCGAAGGGCACGGGAACGATGGCAACGCTCTACCTCGATCGTATTGCACGGAAGACCGGTCTCGCCCACATTGCCATAACGATTGATGGCAAGTTACCCTGAATATCAAAGACGTTAACGCAATCTTTGTCCCGGGATGACGTTCAAGGGACGAACTCGGACGTCCCGCACGAGCAGCACCATGCCACGACAGAGAGCTGCGAGTAATCCTGTTGACATTCTCCGTGTGCTCTTGGTATGGCAGCCGACGAAAGAGAGCAGGCCGTAGGTTCCACGAGCAGGAAACAGGGTGCTTCAAACTTGGTTTTGTACGTTTATTCAAAGAATATCCGTATTCGACCCGGACGGCAGTTACAGATTTCCATAAATTTTAGTATCATTTCATGTCTGGTGTTAGTGGACTATTCCGATATCCCTACCGAATAAATGAACAGTAGTTATGATGTTGTTGTTGTCGGGGCAGGACCGGCGGGGAGCATGGCTGCCTTGCACGCGGTCAAGGGCGGCGCCTCCGTTCTCCTCCTCGAAAAAGATCGTGACATCGGTTACCCCGTTCGATGTGCCGAAGGCGTCGGGATTGAGAGCATGAAAGGCGTAGTGGATATTCGTCCTGAGTGGATCACGAATCGAATCGATCGGTTTCGCATTATCGCTCCGAATGGTATCGCGGGTGAACCGGATATCGATAAAGTTGATCCTGATATCGGGGGACGGGGGTATATCCTGAACCGAAGGCTCTTCGATTACGACCTGGCCATGATGGCCGTGGAAGCCGGGGCGGTCGTTCGCACCAAGGCGTATGTCCATGGATTACTGCGATTAAACGGCTCCATCAAGGGCGTCAAAGTACGTGTTCAACATCGTGAATTTCAGATCAGGTCAAAAATCATCATTGGTGCAGATGGAGTTGAATCACGGGTCGGTAAGTGGGCGGGAATCGATACCACGACAAAGTACGAATTCATGGCATCCGCCGCTCAGATGACAATTGCGAAGATTGATATCGAACCCGACTTGTGCGAGTTTTACGTGGGCAGTAAATATGCGCCGGGAGGGTATTTCTGGGTATTCCCAAAAGGCAGGCACGAAGCAAATGTGGGATGCGCCGTAGACCCCAAGCGATCCAAAACCAAAAAAGCCATCGACTTCGTATGTGACTTTGTCGAGGATAAATTCCCTGGCGCCTCCATCATGTCCACCGTTGCAGGAGGTATCCCCGCTGAACCAACTCTCGAGACCATTGTCAAGGGGAATGTTCTCCTGGTGGGAGATGCCGCTCACCAGGCAAATCCATTTAATGGCGGAGGTATCGCCTCGGGAATGAAAGCAGGGATTCTCGCGGGTAAAGCAGCAGCCGAAGCCGTGAAAACGGGATCGTTAAAAATACTAAATTCATACCCGAAACAATGGAACAAGCTCCTGGGACGCAAGCATCGTATGCTGCATCGCTTAGCCTCCACAATCTATTCGTTGAGTGATGAAACGTATAACAAGGTCGGAGATATCCTTGCCGACCTCCCACCGGAAAAACTCACCCTTCGGCACTTGATCCAGGCGGTATTGCTTCACCAACCGTCACTCCTGAAAGATCTCTTCATTTTCGGGCGATTTTAATTAACTTGTAATGATGTTGATGAAGAAACTACGCTCAATAATTCAGAAACTTGAAAATTACCAGGCGACGCCCGGACAATGGGTTGCCGGCTTTATCGCCGTCGTCTTGCTACGGTGTTTTCTCGAAGCTCTTTTCGAGAAACCGAACAACGTGATGATCTCGAGGGATTTCTTCGAATCGCTCAATGCCTGGTTCGTTCACTTTCCTCTTTTTTATCTTTCCATTTTCCTCACGTTGGTATTGGCGATAAAAATATCCATCCCGTACAAGGATACGCGGAAAATCCTCAAGGCCGTCTACCTCGTCTTCATGTTCATTCTCTCCGCACCGATCTTCGATTTGATCCTTACTGGGGGCGAAGGTGTGGACATCGGCTACATGCGAAATGCAACTCTTATACCCCACTTGATCATCGATACTTGGGATATAACCCAGGACTTCAGCCAGTACGGCCTCTCGGATGGAATGAGACTCGAGCTCCTGCTTGCAGGTATCATGGCTATCCTGTACGTCATCGCTTCGACAAAAGACATGGCAGCCAAAATTATCCGGACTTTCGCCATGTTTTTCATGGTGTTTTTCATTTTCGAGATGTACGGATTCTGGCCCGCCCTTCTCTCGCACATTATCCAGAAGGGCTTTGACTTCACCCCGATATCCGATGAGAGCGGATACCAGTTGATGTTGAAGACCTTCTACGATACGAAGTTCATTCGGGGCAATTTCGCCAACGGCAGTTCGCTTGTCTACTTGTGGCTTATCGTTATCCAGGGTGGCATCGTCCTCTGGTCGCTCAAGCTGACGTACTTTAAAAGCATCTTCCGATCCCTGCGCTGGTGGCGGTTCGGACATTACTTCTTCCTGTTCGTGCTCGGGCTGGTGATCGGAGGATACGAATGGACGGACACTGTCAATAAAAGTGTTTTCCCGTTCACGTTTTTCGACGGCTTTGCGTTGCTGTCGCTCTTGCTGGCGTATACGTTTCTCTTCTTTGCTACAACCATTTATAACGATATCGAGGACCAGGAGATTGATTCTCTGGCACACCCTGAACGACCGCTGACATCGTCTCGCGTCCCGGAAAAGCATTACAAGATAATCGCGCATTCCTCGTTGGCAATGGCAATGTTCATAGCCTACAACGTCGGATACCCGACTTTCCTGGTGTTTCTCGCGACCTTTACTTGTACGCATCTGTATTCAATCCCCCCGTTCAGACTCCGGCGATTTTTTCTCGTATCAACAGCAGTGCTGGGGCTTGCGGCTTCCAGTGTCGTTTTATGTGGAGCCTCTTTTTTCCTCAAGCATCAGGCATACGAGTTGTTCCCCAAGGACCTTTTATTGATTGTTTTCGTCACCTTCTTCTTTGGGGCAAACTTGAAAGACCTTGAGGACGTCCAGGGCGATCATGCCGGAGGAATACAAACCGCGATGACGCTTTTCGGAGACAAAGGCAGGGCTGTAATCGGAGGGCTCGTCTTCACGGCATTCATCATCGTGGGCTTGTTTTTCATGGACTGGCTTCTTCCTCTGGGAATCGTGATGGGCCTCATTGTTTACTACCTCATAGCAATCAAGAAGATCACCACGATTAAGCCCGCGATTTACTCTTACTTCGCGTATTTTGTCGCCGTGATTTCGTATTACATCGTACAGATGTAAAAAACCTCCTTGTGAAAATATCCACGAGGAGGTTAGAATAACTCACGACTCGTCTAAACGCTTTTACTTCACTACGAATACTTTCGTCCGCAGCCTTACCGTTGATCCTCCATCCAAAGGCGTTGCATCCATATGCACGAAATACAACCCGGCCGGAGCTGAACGCGGCAACCATTGAAACTCGTAATAGCCTTTATCCATCTCATCCGTCACGATGCTGCGCAATGTGCGTCCATACATATCGGAAACCCAGACATGGAGGCGGCTGTCGCGAGGAAGCTGAACGGGAATCACTGCATAATCGGCCGACGGATTGGGATAAACCGGTCCAACCGTGTATGCAATAGCCGTCGATCTGATCGACACCTCGACAACGTCGGAGAACGACCGGGTACCATCGAAGTCCGTTTGCTTAAGTCGATACCGGTATAAGCCCGGCGACGTTACGGGACGATCCAGAAACAGGTAGGTGGTCCTCTCCGTGGTTGAACCTCGACCTGTCACAAAGCCTCGTGACTCCCACTCCGCATCGGATAGGAATTTCCGTTCTATGGTAAAGCCGGCATTATTTGTTTCCGTAGCGGTCGACCACTCCAGGAGCACTGCTTCGCCATCCTGTCTCGCGGTAAACGATTCCAATTCAACCGGCCAACTAAACTGGCCCGATCCCGTGGCGGAGGCAAATGCCTGTAAATACGGGTTCCCATCCTTCATATAGCCCGTCATGCCGTTCGCACCGGTATTCTGATAAAAGCCGAACGATGCCGGTCCGGGAGGATTCTGAACTCTCGGCAAAAACATCATTTTACATAGATCAATGACTTTGTTCGGCAACATCTGGTAAAAACCGTTTGACTGCTTTGGCATTTCGGCATAAAACGAAAGGTCGGGATCTACACCATCCGATTCAATAAAAGCGTCCGAATACGAGACCCATCCGTATTGCGCAAAGTAATGATCATGTATCGGTAAACGTCCTCCTCCACCAGGCTGAACGGGCACCACCATGATCGGATTATACGTTACCGCGGCCTGGATGCCCTTGCACCTCCAACTGGAATTGTCATTGGTTACCGTCAGCTTGATCCGGATACTGTCCGTGCGGTGAATGAGATGGATCGCGATGGAGGGACTTTGAGCAAGGGTATGCGTCGAGATCAGCACCACCGCAACCAGCAAGGGAATTCCCGTTCTAAACAAGAATTTCGTTTTCATGACATTATACTTCTGTTCGTGAAATACATTGTCTTGTTTGCCCACGGGCCACTCGGTCGACCCGAAAAACAGAAAGAAAAAGAGGCGTCCGATGGACGCCTCTAATCCAAAGAATTATCCAGGCTGTTACCTGGAAAGCGTCATCTTCATTGTCTTCACGAATTGCCGTCCGCTTTCTACACCGGTAGCATGCATGGTATAGAAGTACAACCCACTTGTAAGGTTGTCAGCGGCAAAGGTTACCGTGTGATGTCCGGCGGATTCCGAACCATTGACAATCTCAGCTACTTCACGTCCATAAATATCCGTTACAACGATACGCACGGTGCTTGCTTCGGGCAACACGTACGTGATATCGGTGGTGGGATTGAACGGGTTCGGGAAGTTCTGGGCAAGAATGAACTCCGCGGGAAGTTCTGCTCGCACGCCCCCCTTCGGTGAGCCGGGATGCATCTTTCCAAGGTTGAAATTGATACCGAACATATCGAAGTTGTTCACCTTTCCGTTTCCGTCCGCATCCATGTAGCAACCTAACGGCGTGAACCAGGGCTGTGCCAACACACCAACCCAATCGAAGATGGCAAGCTGATTTCCAATCTTATCCAGGTCTCCAACTCTCATACGAATTGGACCGTTCAGCCAATTCAAATTCAAGTTCGCATCAAAGATATATTTCTGTAACGCCGCATGGTCACCCATGTTACAGACGCCGTTGTTATCCACGTCGCCCGACCACACGATACATGGTTTGGTTCCTGGCGCGATAACGAGGATCCGAACCTGGAAGGCATAGTCATCATCCAAGATACACTGGTTCGTATACGGATACTTGAACTTGAGCACGTAGTAACCGGGAGTCAAACCGGCCAGAAGCCCGTTGTAATTCAACGTAAAGGTCTGGTTGACGTTTGTCAATGTGACCGATTGAGGCGGAGCCGTCTGAATCAAAGTCTGTGACGGTTCGGGACCATACATTTCCAGTACGATGTTGATCGTTTGCGGCCATGGGGCGCCTGCCGACACCATCCCGTCGAATGTAATCGAGAAGTTGTCGCCGACCTCATACATGTAGTCCACGTCATCCATCATGATATTGCTGATGACAGGACCTGGAGCTGACCCGAGCTTGTACTCGTCCATATCGAGGCTGGTCGGGCCTTTCCGCTCGTAGGGATTGTACTGGTAGTTAGCTCCATACCCACGGCGTGCATCCCATGTAGCAATCGGACTGAACGTGCCATAGTACGCAGCAAGGAAGTTGTTTCCATCGACGATGTGATACGAGAACGAGGCTCCAAACTTGTCACCGGGTTTCGCTTTGAAATGGCTGGCCACCATGTCGATCGCTGCTTCCGCATAGTTCAGATTGGCTCCCGCCGGAGTAATCTCGGAGCGGAAACCGGTCTGGATGTTGTTATCGTTTCGCGTCCAGTTATGTGGCCAGACGAAACGGCTGGTCGTTCCGCTGAAGTAATTGCTTTCCCACCGCGCTCCGGGACCGGAACCGCTACGCGAGAAGTTCGGCGTTCCGGGATTGTACCACGGTATGACCGGGTACGTGGGTAATTGGTACGCTCCTTCGTTTCCGGGGAATGTGGACCATGTCCCGTCATTGCCAAGGTCGTACCACATGCAGATCTTCGGCGCAAAGGCGTACCAACCGCCACCGCCCATCAGTTCATCCTGCATGAGGTAATTGTACCACGTGCGATACCGCTTGTTCACGAGCCCGACGTACAGTTTGTCACAGTCGTTTGTCAACATGAGCTGAATATCCTTGTTGCGCACTGGCTGCGCCATATCCGGGCTGTACGGCGCGAACGGTAACGGTGGCGCATTCGGAACGGCACGATCGTACCATTCCTGCAACTTTGAAATGCTCAAATCGGTCATATCCAAGATAAGCGCACCGTCCCATTCCGCGGGATCGTAGTTCCCATCCATCGAAGGTGGATTGGTCGTAAACGGAATTTCAAACGTACCCGCAGAAATCGTGGAACCGGGACCAGCTTTGGCAAGCGCGGCCTCTTCTTCCGGCAGGTCATAGGATTTCTGCAGATCCGCAAATACGCCAAGACTGGGGATCTGAAGACTTTCCTGGAACTTGATGGATGCTATTTTCTTGATAGGCATTTGCACAAGAGCATCTAATTGTTCCTCGGACATTTCTGCAAATGTCTCTTTCATCGCTGAAATTTGCTCGGTGTCCATCTGATCGAGAACGGATTGTGCAACTTGAATGATCCCGTCCACGTCCTCATCCGAAAGAAGCGTGGCTACTTCGGGATGGCGGTTCAATATGCTGTACACGCGTTCCTTGCTGACAGGGAGTTTTTCCATGTTCTTTTCAATGAACTGCTGGACCCCCGGTTTTGACAGAACAGGCGTTGACATGTCCTTAGCTACCGCGGAAAAGGTCAGAAAGACCACTCCAACAATGGTAACCAAGGATGCAAGATGCGTTAAAGCTTTTCGCATAATTCCTCCATTGAATAGTTAGCTGATTTTAAATTTTATACATTAAATAAATTTCTACTTCCTCTGGGCTCCCTTCAGGTTCTTAAGTATAGCAAAACTCACCGTATCCCGCAATGCCTTTTCTTGAAAAATTTTACCCCCACACTTCGCATTCCCACATCTTGACAATTACCCAATAATCTCGTAGATTGCAGTTTCATATTCCTCGGTAGCTCAATTGGTAGAGCATGCGGCTGTTAACCGCAGGGTTGTAGGTTCGAGTCCTACCCGAGGAGCCAAACCTCGACAGCGGTCGAGGTTTTTTCACTCTACCTCGGAGCATGAAAACGTGACGATCCACCACTTCGAATACGGGCCGGTTGATACCATCGGCTATATTATCCACGACGGCGATTCGTCGCCCGCCCTGATTATTGACGCACCGATGAACAGCGCAGAAGAAATGGTATCGTATATACAGCGGCACGCCTTGTCGCCAGTCGCGCTCGTTCTGACTCACGGGCACTGGGATCATACCGGGAACGCCGCATCGATCTGCAGACAGTTGGGCATTCCGGCATGGATTCATAAACAGGATAACCACATGATGGAACATCCCCGAGAATTGCTCTTCGACCTTCCCTTTGAACCGGAATCATATTCAGCGGACCGCTTCCTGGATGATGGAGAGAACATTTCACTTGGAGACCTTGCGTGCACCGTGCTTCATGTCCCCGGACATACTCCGGGACACGTCGTGATCCATTTCCCGGAGGAAGGGGTGGTCTTTGCGGGCGATGTCCTGTTCATGGGTAGCGTTGGCAGAACGGACCTTCCCGGTGGAGATTACGAAACACTTATGCGATCAATATCAAGCAAATTGCTTTCCTTACCCGGAGACACCAAAGTACTTCCCGGTCACGGCCCACCGACCACGATCGCCCGGGAAATACAAAGCAATCCGTTTATCATTAACTATCGTGAACATTTTTCTTAAGCCATGTCTAAAACACGCCCCCCAAGAATCGGCATCATCATGGGAAGCGATTCGGACCTCCCCGTGATGGTTGCGGCAGTGAAAGTCTGCGAGGAATTCAACATTCCGTACACAGTGAAGGTGTTGTCGGCCCATAGAAACGCTGAAGGCACAAGACGATTTGCGGCTACCGCACGGAAGAATGGTATCCAGGTCATCATCGCCGGCGCCGGTGGCGCGGCACATCTTCCGGGCGTTGTCGCCGCCTATACCACCCTCCCGGTCATCGGTGTTCCCGTGCAGGGAAAAGCAACTGCAGGCCTGGACGCCTTGCTCTCCATTGTCCAAATGCCACCGGGGGTACCTGTCGCTGCAACCGCCATCGATGGAGCGAAAAACGCCGCCTTGCTTGCCATTCAGATACTTGCCGTGACCGACAACGTGTTAGCGCAACAACTCCTCGAGTATAAAAAGCGTTTGAAGAAGCAATCAGGGGATAAGAATCTCGCCCTTGCGGAGAAAATTGCCCGTTTACTCAATCACGAGACCATGTAAGCATCGAAACATTGCATTTCTCTTCGTTCAGAAGTAACTTATTAATTCGATGCGCCTGTAGCTCAACAGGATAGAGCGTTGGCCTCCGGAGCCAAAGGTTGAAGGTTCGAGTCCTTCCAGGCGTACGACGTATT
The DNA here is from genome assembly GCA_024276335.1 of Bacteroidota bacterium. Classification (GTDB taxonomy): domain Bacteria; phylum Bacteroidota; class Ignavibacteria; order SZUA-365; family JAADGX01; genus JAADGX01. The sequence continues at coordinate 6,316 of JAJRXL010000059.1, read as the reverse complement.
ATCCGTCTTCACAATAGGAACGTAACGCGTGTTAAAAGCCAAGAAAAAAATCAAAGCATTTGACTCCTCTCCAACGACGCAGTCTCTGTCACTGTGGGACAGGACCCTGGACTTTTTCCAGGAGAATTCGAAGACCTTATGGGGGGCAATCGGGGCGCTTGCGGCCCTGGCGATCATCCTTCTCATTTATTTCAATAACAAAGCGCAGGAAGAACACGAAGCGTCATCAAAACTTGCCGCCGTCCAGGTCCTTTATGTCCAAAACAATTTCCAGCAGGCGGTCGACGGGGATCCATCGCGCGCAATTATGGGGTTGAAAGATCTCGCGTCGTATTACGATGGTACGACGGCCGGTGAACAAGCCAGCCTCATGCTTGGAAATGCATACCTGTACTTGGGCAAATACGATGAAGCCATCGCTACATACAAGGATACGGACGTTTCAGCGCCACTGCTCAAAGCCGCCGTCAAGGCCGGAATGGCTACTGCCTACGCAGCCAAGAAGATGTACCTAGAAGCAGCACAATTGTACGAAGAAGCAGTCGATATTTACCCGGTTGAGATGGTTGCGGCCGATCGGTGTATTGCCGCGGGCAGAAATTATGCAAAAGCAGGAAAAAAGGAAAAAGCCCTCGAAATGTACCAACGAGTCAAAAAAGAATTCCGATATCCCGAATACGTTCGGAACATTGACGTCTTTATCAACGAACTTGGCCTGAACACCGAAAGCTGAACATGTAACCTGTCAGCTTTTCCCTTCTTCTAAACGGCTCCTTCAAGGGAGCCTTTTTTTATCCTCGTCCGTCTCTTGCCATCTTTTTCGCCCCACAACGGAATTTCTACCCGTTTCCTTTCTCCAAGCCCTCCCCCTTCTCCTGGAATACAACGAGTGAAAAGGTTGCAATTATTTCAGCACCAAGCGAGCTTTTGTAGATATTTCCACACCCGCATAGTGCAGACACGCTCTGCCACCTCTCCATTTTCTTCCCACAAGGCTTTATTTCTTGAATTTTCAGCAATAATGGTACTGTAATGTAAAAATCTTCAAGAATGGCACAGTCTTGGCTTCTTCTCTTTCGGATGCAATTGAAAACATGCAAAAGGAAGGGAAACTATGAAAAAAGCGCTATTATCCTCGATCTTGATGATTGGACTTATCGTCACGTGCTATGGGCAATCGTATAACGATGTGCTCGTTATCGTTAACACCAACAGCACCATTTCCAAGCAAATTGGTAATTATTTCAAAACGGCTCGCAGCATTCCGACGAAGAACATCTGCGAAATTGCATGCACTACAAACGAACAGATCGACAGTACGACTTTCGTCTCGATCATGGATACGATCAAGAGCTACATGAGTACGAACAGTTTGACTTCTTCGATCAATTACATCGTTACGACGAAAGGCGTGCCCTTGAAAGTCAAGCGTTTTGGCAGTACGGCAAGCTCCTGGTCGAGTTCAAGTTCTTTCGACAGCGATCTCACGATGATGAACAGCGACATCGAAAGCAGCATTGCCAACCGGGGCGGTGTGGCGAATCCCTACTACAACGTCTCAACGGCATTTAGCCGGAGCTCGACGTACAAAAACATATACCTGGTTACGCGTTTGACCGGTTATACCTACAACGACGTCAAGGCGATGATTGATCGCGCAAATCAACCATACCATTCAGCGGGAAAATTTGTCTTCGATAAAGACCCCTCGAAGAACTCGTACCTCAACTCAAATATGGACGCGGCGAACAACATTCTCGTGGGAAAAGGGTACTCTACGATACTCAATAGCACGAAAGAATTCGTCGTCGAAGTGAAAAACGTCCTGGGGTATGTAAGCTGGGGCAGCAACGACAGCTACTGGAGCAGCTACACCCAGCGCGCGCAGCCCCATTTTGAGTGGTCGCCCAAAGCACTGGCGGAAACTTATGTCAGCACTTCGGCCCGCACTTTCTCCGATAGTAATTACGTCGATCCAACGGTCGGCGGATGGCAGTCGCTCGTCGCCGACCTCATTCACGAAAACGGAGTGACCGGCGTCAAAGGTTACGTGTACGAACCGTTCAGCTCGGCGATGGCCAAGGTCAATATCCTGTTCGATCGCTGGACGGCGGGACGGAACCTGGCCGAGAGCTTTTATTCCGCCAGTTACCTGATCGGGTGGATGGGAGTCATAGTCGGCGACCCGAAGTCCACGTTTGCAGGCAATGGGCACTTACCGGTCGAGCTGGTGAGCTTTGGTGGAAAAGCCGTTGATAACAGGATTATCCTCAAATGGAATACTGCAACGGAAATCAACAACTACGGGTTCGAAATTCAGAAAATGAGCCGTGACGACTGGCAGTCGATTGGCTTCGTGGAAGGTCATGGCACCGTCAATACTCCACAACGATATACATTCATCGACCCGGACCCGGCGCCGAGCAACAAGTACCGTCTCAAGCAAATCGATCGCGATGGGACGTTCAAGTTCAGTCATATAATCTCCGTCGAGAACAGCGAAGTCGCAAATTTCAGGCTGGCACAGAACTACCCCAATCCATTCAACCCGAACACGGTGATCAGCTACAAGCTTCCGGATAACGCAACACTGACTTTAAACATCTATTCCATAGATGGGCGCCTCGTGAACTCATTGGTCAATAATGAACCTTTCCCGGCTGGGCAACACTCAGTAGTCTGGAACGGACGATCTGCTGAGGGAGATCCGGTAGCATCAGGGATCTATCTTTATCGTGTTATAGCCACCACGTCCGGCGGCCTTACTTGGTCCGATTCCCGGACGATGCTGTTGACACGATAATACTACTGATGCTGTGATCACCTAGCAAAAGCCCCGGATATCGGGGCTTTTTTATTACACGTCGTTGTATTTCATGGACACCGGCAGCGTACCTATCATTGTAGAATATCCGTTATCCTTACCAAGATCATCACTTCCCTGCAAATAAGGACTCTGGCACTGAAGTTGATGATGACAAGGAAACAAACCAGCGATGGAGGAAACAATGAAAACATCAATCCCCCTGCTAAGCATTTTCCTGCTCATGCTTTTTTCATCTTGCTCCGACAACCATCCCGTGGGAGTAGTCGAGGACTTTGTTCCCCCACTGCCACCTGTTGGCATTGTCAGTGTATCTCTTGACAACGCGGTTGAACTCCAGTGGATACCGAACCAGGAACCCGACCTTGCCGGCTACAACGTGTACGTCAGTGATCGCTACGATGGGAGATACACGTTTCTCGGCACAACGGCGGAAGCTTTGTTTGTTGACAGGGGAGCACGCAACGGCATCACATATTACTACGCAGTAACAGCATTCGACTTTAATGGCAATGAAAGCGATCTCAGCAAGGACGTCGTATACGATACTCCCCGGCCTGAAGGATACGGCGTGCAATTACTGGATCGTTTTACCAATCCAAATTACGCCGGATATGATTTCTCCACTTTCCGGGTTATCCATTTCGATACCGACAACACCGATATCTACGTCGAGTTTGCCACCAATGGCCAACCATACTTTGTGGTCTGGAAAGACTCTGACATCCAGGACATGGGGTGGACCGAAACCCTTGATGATATCACGAAGGCTCCTCAAAGGGGATGGTCTCCGACAAAAGACGCCCACATAATACCAGGCCATACCTACATCGTATGGACGTATGACGATCATTACGCCAAGGTCAGGGTTACAGACGTCACCTCTACAGCGGTAACGTTCGACTGGGCCTACCAGGTCGATCCAGGGAATCCCGAACTCTTTGCCAAGAGATCCCCGACAAAGCGAACTCGTGGAAAAGCCCCTGACCTACAACGGAAGGAATAAGGAAGGAGGTGCACCATGAAACGATTGTGTATTATCAGCATTGGCGTCATTGCGATCCTGTTGGTCGTCGCAGGCACCGTTTCCGGATTTGAAGGAATTCAATCGTCCGCCACAGCGATTCCTTCTTCCAGGTATATCGAGGTCTGGGTTGACCGTGGAAACGAGGCCCTGTATTCCTTCGAAGACGAAATCAATGTCTTTGTACGCACTGCTTCGGATTGCTATCTCTCCGTGATATACATCGACACCGAAGGAAAATATTTCCGGCTTTTCCCCGGCAACGGTAGCGACGGATTCGTTCGAGGCAACGTGGTGTATGTCTTCCCAAATAATGCCGATGGTGCCTGGCGTGTGACCGGTCCCGAAGGGATCGCTTACATACACGTCATCGCGGCCCGAACACCCATTGCATTCAACCCTATTTTTACGCGCAATGGGTATTGTTCATTCCCGCCCGTTGTAGGCGATCCGTTCCTTGGGTTAAACCGCTTTACCGCGAATTACGTGGACACCCGGTTCGTTGCCGGGACTGCAACCGCGTCGTTTTTCGTCGGCAGGCGCGTGTGGTACCCGCGATACCTTTGCAACAGCTGCCACGATCCTGGAACCGCCTACACCGACCCTTACTACTCGCGTTGTCGTAAATACGTCATTCGCGCTTCACGTTCCTACGATTACTGGTGGCGGTATCAATACTTTCCTCCAACCATTGGCCTACGGTTTTCAGGAGCGTTCTGGACTTTCAGCTTGCGCACTTCACTCAGGAACCCTATCCCGGTTCACTCCTATTGCCGGGTGGCCATGGGTTACTCAAACATGTATTTCACCCGGTTTCCGCGAAAGCCTTACCGACCGCCCGTGTACCCTGTCTTTCGCAATCCACGCCTCCGCACTTACATGGCACGCTACAATCGTTCGCCGAGACCGGTGCGAAGCGGCACGGCGTTACGGCGAACCACGACCAGCGGAATTTCGACTCGTGTTTCTCGTACTTCCCAGGCGAGCATGAAAATCGACCGCGCCGGAACCAGGCCACCGCTTCGGTCGAAGAGAAACCGTGATGCCACTTTATCCCGGGATTATTCCACGAGGCACGAGAACCGTCGAACGGGACGGAACTCTGTCACGGTTTCCCAGAGTACCAGGCGTTCGCGGGATCAAAAAAGTCGTTCCAACGTTTCACGCAGTCGTGATCACATACGCTCGAAACAGGTTGTTCGACCCAACGGCAAAAGCAAGCGCCACACTTACTCATCCACGACGCGAAAGCCGTTCCGGCGACACGAAAGCGTTTCCAGGAATCGTCGCCAGGAATCACGGCCGTCGTCGAGGCGGTGACGATAGCTCTATGCACGAACCCGCCTTTTTAGCGGGTATCTTGCATGTGAAAAAAACGAAGGATATACTTTGAATATGATTCTGCTGTGGATATTGCTGGTAGCCGCCCCTGGATTTCCTGTTCATTACATTCCCGGTGAACCATACGCCACCGTCATGCCATTCGGCGGTACGGCAAGAGACCTTCACGGCGATTCATCGCACTATTCTGACGACACCAGGGCAATTCTCCGGCGAATCCGGAAATCGTTCCGGGACGCCAACCCCGTTTTCATGAAAGATGACCTGGGACAGCGTGTTTATTTGAGCCTTTTCTCCGGTAAATCCGGGTACTTCAGCAGCGGTCAGGCCTACCAAATATTGAAGAACTTTTTCAACCGCTACCCCGCGAAATCCTGCACCTTCACTTCCGGCGCATCAACTTCCGACTCGCGCTACCTTTCCGGCCGTTACCAGTACCTGAAACGAGGGAGATTGCGCTCGGCGCAGGTATTCGTTTCTATCATCAAATCCCGCTCCGGTTGGAAAATCAACCAGATCACAGTCACACGTTGAGCCGGTCCCGTGAATTCCCGCATTTATGGACGATTCACAATCCCTTTCGCACTGCGTTCGCGCTGGGTGCTTTTATTCCTGATCGTGCTCGTCCTGGTATTAGCGGAACATTTTACCGAGCCGGTGTTTTTCAATTCCGCTTTATCAAATTGGCCTGCCGCAGGCCGGGAAATCGATTCGAGCCGGGCCGCGATTATCCAGGAAAAGTTCATGGAGTTGACAGAACCGGTTCTCGACGTTATCGATCGATTGGAACTCCCGGCCTTGGAAGGAACAGCACATGAAGATACGGTGGCCTGGAAGAAACGCCTGTTTGCCACGCTGAACCGGGCTCGAACCATCCCATCGCTCGCCATCACCGTGTTCGACCTTGATCAACGTGTGGTCGCGTATGTCGGGAACTCGATGGTGATGGATACCGGACTGTTCCGGCAATCCTTCCGGCGGGAGACGGCCGCTCTCTTTATCGCGCCGCACGAGATCATTTATACCATGTGGAAACCCGTCGGATCAAGGCCGAAGATGATCCTGATGGCCGGTATCCCGGTTTCCAGGACTTACCCGTTGCAAAACCGGATGTTGATGCCCAGCGG
>JAJRXL010000531.1 GCA_024276335.1 Bacteroidota bacterium | reverse complement strand
GTCTCCCGGTCTCCGCCTTTCGACTCCGCTCAGGGCTACGCGTTTGAACGTTGTCATCCAAAATCGCATCCTCCCCTTGTCTCCTTGTCTCCCGGTCTCCGCCTTTCGACTCCGCTCAGGGCTACGCGTTTGAACGTTGTCATCCAAAATCGCATTCTCTCCTTGTCCCCTTGTCTCCCGGTCTCCTTGTCCCCGCCTTAAAAACGCCCGGTGATACTGAAACCGTGCGTCATGCTGAGCACCGGGTGCACCTGGACAGCATAATCGAGGCTGAACGCGTCCTGGACTATCCCGATTCCCGCCGTGAACACACCGTAGGCCGCCTGGTACCCGGCGCGGGCAGAGACCATGTCGATCGGTCGATGCTCGATCCCGAAGCGTACCGTGGCCGGGTAGCGGCTGTCTTTCTCCAGGTCGAGGTAGAGCGTGGTTGAAGAATGGGCCCGGTACGACAGTCCGAGAGCCATGACCGAAGGCAGGCGCTGGCCGGATTCACCCAGCACCGGCTGGTTGACGGTCTTGACGACACCGCCCACGATGAGCCGCCGAACCGGCGAGAAAGCCAGCCCCACGTCCAGGGCTATCGCCGCCGAGCTCCCGTACCGGTCGATGGAAAGGCCGTGGTAGTTAAGCGTCACGCCACCGGATATAGTTTCCACGATTTCCCCGGCCAGCGTCAATCCCACCGTGGTTTCCCGGTAGAGGTCGAAGCCGCGCGTGGCAAAAGAGATTCCCGCAACGCCGAACGAAAACGGATACAGGACGGCTCCGGAACCCGTCGCGAACTCCGACATGCCGAATGCGCCGGGAGAATAGAACACGCCGAATTCCGGCGTGGCCATCCACCCGGCCAGGGCGGGATTCGAAAACGCCGACCATGCGTCGGCCTCGCCTGCCGTGGTCGCAAAACCCAGGGCCAGCGACCGGGCGCCGCGCCCGGAGGGATCACCGACCGCGCTCGCACCCGTGCCACAGACCAGAAAAAGAACCGCCAGCATACAGAGACGGCGGAATCCCTTGCCGTGCCGGAGCGAATTCTCTATTTTGAGCGTTGATGAAAACATCGTGGCCCATAAAATATATGAAAATTACACTCATTGTCTGCGCTCTTGTCCTCGCGTATTCCACGGCGCACGCCCAGGAACTCCAGGTGACGGTAAACGTCAACGCCGAACAGCTTCCTTCACCGTCCGACCGGGAGTACATCGCCGACTTCAAGCAGAAAGTGGAAGCATACATGAACGAATACCGGTGGACGGGCATCGACTTCCGCGGCGACAAGATCCCCGTCAGCATGGAGATCTTTTTTCTCAGCGTGACGTCTTCGAAAGAATACACGGCCCAGGTGGCCATCAGCAGCCAGCGCCGGATATGGGAAAACGACCGGCCGACGCAGCGCACCTCGATCCTGCTGCGCGTGCTCGACCGGCGGTGGTCATTTACCTACATCCAGGGGATGCCGTTTACGCACGACGATTTCACGTACGATCCCATCACGTCGTTTCTCGATTTCTACGCCTACATGATTCTCGCTTTCGACTTCGACAGTTATGAACCGATGGCGGGCACACCGTTCTACTCGAAGGCGCTGAACATCTCCCAGCGGGCACAGTCCTCGGCGCAGGCGCGCGAGTGGTCCGGCAACCCGAACGAGTACAGCCGGGCAAACCTCCTGAGCGAGTGCATGAACGCCACGTACGAGCCGTTCCGGAAAGCGCTGTTCCTTTACTATTACCAGGGGCTGGATTACCTTCGCACCGAGAAGGAAGTAGCGCAGGAGGACATTGCCCGCGGCCTGAAAATGATCGCGCAGGTGCTGGAACGCGCCCCGACCAAGAGCCTCCTCATCACCATGTTTTTCGAGCAAAAGAAAGACGAGATATGCCAGGTGCTCGACGGTTATCCCAAGAAAGCGGAAATCATGAAGCTTCTTGCGAGCGCCGACCCCGCGCGCGCCGAGTCGTACAACCGGTGCGCGTTCTGAGAGGTGGCAGTTTTTACTGAAACGCGGAAGGCGGCTCACCACCGCCTTTTTTCTTCTTCACACGACGTGATCGCCCTCTCACAGTTTCCTTACGCTGACAATCTTGTCTCCAACCTCGAGCTTGTCCACGACCCTCATCCCCCGAACGACCTTCCCGAAGTTCGTGTACCTGCCGTCCAGGTGGGGCGTGGCGCAATGGGTGATGAAGAACTGGCAGCCCTCGGTGTCCTTGCCCGCGCTGGCGATACCGACCGACCCGCGTTCGAACCGCCGCGTGGAAAACTCCGAGCGCATGGTCCACCCCGGGCCGCCCCAGCCGTTCCCCAGCGGATCTCCCCCCTGCACCACGAAGTTCGGCACAACTCGGTGAAATGTCAGGCCATCGTAGAATTTCTTCTCCACCAGTTCCAGTATGCGGGCTACCGTGACCGGCGCCGCGTCGGGGAACAACTCGACCGTGATCGACCCCTTGTTCGTCTTGATCCGGAGGCGCACGCGTTTCCCGAGCTTTGCAATCCGTTCCTTGATTTCCGCGGGCATTTCATGTTCGGCCGGGGCAAGCGTTAAGGACTCGACATCGATATCCGGGTCAATACCCCGGAGCGCCTGTACCGCGGCTTCCTGCACCACGTGGTTGGGCTCGGCCAGCTTGCCCTTGAGCGCATCGATCGCTTCCGGTCGCTTCAGCGTGCCCAGCGTCGAGCAGATGGCTGTAATGGCCTCGATGTCGTCGGGCGCGTGGAGTCCCGGCAGCAGGCCCGCCAGGTAACGGGCGATTTCCCGGTGGCGCTTGACCGCGATATTCGTATCGGCGAGGACTTCCGCGGCGGTGGCCGTCAGGGCCACGTCGCCGGTGCGCGTCATTTTGAAGCAGAAGGCAATGGCGAGATCGCGGCTGTCGTCGTCCACATAGGGCAAGCCGTGCTGTATGCCCTTGAGGATTCCCAGGCGCACTACCAGGCTGGAGTCGTAAGGATCGAGTGCGTACAGCTCCTGCACGATTCGCCGCAGGGGAATGTACCCGAGGGCTTCCGACAGGCGGGCGCGGAGATGCTCGCCCGTCGCCCGGGCTTCCCGCATCACGACCCCGAATGCATCCGGGCCGAAGATGCGCGCCAGCGCCACACCGGCTTCACCACGGAGCGTCTCGGATTTCTTCGAATGCAAAATGGCTTCCAGTTCCTTGCGCACGGCGGCAGCCACCGGATCGTCCCGGTCGATGACGTTGGGAAACGTACGCACGGCGGTTACCGCCACGTTGTGATTTTTGTCCTTCAGCTTCGCCAGGAGGAGCTTCACGGTCTTGGCGGCAAGCCCTGCGTCCGCTTTCCCGATCGCCCGCAGGGCATTGACGCGCACCCGCCAGTCGCGATCGCGCAGGCGCGGGACGACCAGCGCCCCGACCACCGTCGAGTCGTGAAAGCCCGCCGCTGCCAGCACGGCGTTCATGCGGACTTCCGCGGAAGAGGAACGAACGAGGCGCCGTACGGCTTTTTCCATGCTCGCCGGGATTTCCGCCAAACGGCCCAGCGTGTATGCGATGGGATAGGCGAGTTTCGGGTTCTTCGCGTTTTCGGCAATGAACCGAAACGACGCCTCTGTTGCGACGCCGCGTATGCCGAAACGCATGACGCCCCACGCAATCGCCCGCGGAGAAGCTCCGGACGCCACCAGGCTGTCGAGATCGGCTTCGCCGCCGAGCTTTCCAACCGCCTCGGCGATTTCCCGCGCCACACCCGGATTCTTTTCCTCTCCGAGACTCTTCAGCAACAACGGCAAAACAACAGCATCACCGCTCTGCCCTATCGCGAAGGCGGCATTTTTCCTGACAACGGGGTCGGGATCAGCCAGCAAAGGGACAACTTTCACGGCCATGCCTGGAACCTGCAAGGAACCCACCGCCAGCGCCACCCGGGCTCGCACCTTCGCGGACGGCGACGCCAGCAGGCTCTCCCACTCCCCCGGGTCAGCAACACGGGCGTCTTGCAAGCCGATAACGGCGAGCGTCTCGTCCTCCGCACTTGATTGCTGGGAAAAAACAGGATGAACCAAAAGGATCAGAAAGACCAGAGGAAAGAACAGGTGCTGCAGAGTAGTCATTTATTACCTCCACAAAGTTGCACATTCCGCACAAAAGTATTCTCTCGCGACATTCGATGCAAAACCGTTTCCATGCCCATGCCCGGTATGCGCTCCAGCCCCGTCAATCCAGGATTTTCCAACGGTACACACCGAGAAAATACGGGTTGGCCGAAACGGGATGCCAGCGCGGGTTCGGGTGATGGGCCAGGTCGGAGAGATACACCTTCTTCACCATGCCGGGACGCTCGCCGTCGGGGCCGGTGTGGTACACCACCGCGATCGAGGACAAGTCGTCGGGCGCGGCGGCGGTCCTGCGACGGCGCAGGACGATCATCGAATGATAGGGCCAGTCAGGGTCGCGGTCGTTCAGGTAGAAAAGGACGTCACCCGCCCGCGCATTGCCGGGATCCCCGGACAAAAAAAAAGACTGCCGTCCTTGAGCGCCGCCGCACTGGCGAAGTTGCCGAACACGGAACGATCCGTATCGAGGTCCGCGGGGCGGAACGCTGCGTCGGCCATGCGGAAGATCCGTGTTCCCAGCAGAGGTACTTCGGGGTAGTGGAATCTCACAACGTCAGGAAGGTCGGGTTCCAGCAGGAAACCGAAGCGCGCCAGCCACGCGTCGTCGTGCTTCTTCAGCGCCTCGCGAAACGCGAAACGGAGCAGACCGGCGCAATCCCGGTCTTCCTTCCTCCAAAGGGGGGAAACCTCGTAGTATTGTGATTCGGCGATGTTCACGAACCAGTCGCGGAACCGCTTCCGGTCCTGGCTGGATACGAGTTCCGCCGCGTCCGGGTAACCGTCGCCGTCCGCGTCGGCCATCGGCGGATCGATGCGCAGCGTTACTTCCACGGGAAAGAGCAACACGTCGGAGGTGATACGCAGACGGATCGTCCCCGGCTGCGCACCCGTGGTCACATACCAGATGGTGGAATCCTCGTTTGCGCTCAACGTGCCCAGCACACGGCCTTCCACCATGCGCACGCGGAACTTCTGCGCGGTGAACGGCACGCGGAATCCCAGGCGGTTGAGCGGCACGAGCTTGAGTTCCGCACGCGTTCGCTCGCCCGCGAGCAAGGACACCGGATACACTTCGGGAGTGGCGTCCACCGGCACCATGACGAAGAGAACCGCAAAGGATATCACGGCCAGAACAAGGACCGTCACGGCCAGCCATAATTTACCGGTAACATTCGTTGAGGTCATTTCATGTCGACGGTTACGGCACCTTGCAACACACCGCCACGTTCTTTCCACCAGCCGTGTATGGAATTATTCTCCGATAGAAGCCTGTAAAGAGGTGCTATACCGTCTCTTACATCCGCGTAGGTGAAGCGCTGCGTCCGCGTGGAATATTTCCTGAAGAAACCCAGGAGCGACTTCAGCACCACGCCGGTGCGCTCCTGGAAAAACCCTCCGACCGTCCTGCTGACCGGCTCCTGGAAAAAGCGATGGCCGTCGCCGCGGTAGGTGTCGATCACGCGCGACATGAGCTCGGGCCCCGAGGCGATCATCAGCGTGTTGCCGAGCACGGCGTAGCACGGGGCGTACGACGGAAACGGTTTCGGCTCCCCGGCGTCCTCATCGTCGTTGTTCCAAGAGGCGACGAACATGACCTGGCCGCGATACTCGACACTCCGCGCGGGTTGCCGGAGCAAGGCGTCGGTGAATTTGCGGAACGCGGGGCGGAAAGAGTCGGGTCGCGCTATCTCGAAGCCGATAACCCCAAGCGGCACGAATGCCCGCGCCAGCGAGGTCTTAACCTCTTCCACCCCTTCCAGCGCCACGAACATCTCGTCGCCGAGGCCGGGAACGAGTGCCGTCGCCACGTCCACGCCCGCCAGCTCCTGCAGGCTGTCCAAGGAGCGCGAACTATACGCCCTCACGTCCACCACGTAACGCCAACCGTCCGGGAACGACACGCCGCGGAAACACGCGACCGACCCAAGGAATGACGGCAGGGCGCGCAGGCCGTCCAGGATGGGTTGTGGTTTCCTCTCCGGCTCCAACGTGTTGCCGGCGAGGCGAAGCAGGTAGCCGGAGCCGCCGGCGCGGCTTTCCTTTTCGAGCAGGACGGCGGGCCGAAAGAAAACGAACCCGAAATGGTCACCGCCGCTGACGTCGAGCTTTCCGTACGCCTGCCGGAACACGGGCAGCGAAGCGACGGACTGCTCCGGATTCGCATAGGCGTCGAGCGCCTTTCGCACGAGGGCAAGATCGTTGCCTCCAACCAGGTAATCGCCGCGCACGGCAACCGCCGCAACGGTGCGTCCGCCTTTCCGCAGCACCTGGATATCCCCGCCGTCAATGTACTCTTCGTCGATCTTCATACCGCCCTTTTTCGCCAAAAGGGGAAGGAGCGCCCTGGCAACCTCCACGTTCTTGCCTGCGAACGTCACCACGAGAAAGCGCTTTCCGAACAAAGCCAGCTTCGCGTCGTCCCGGAACAAATCGGCGGGCGAAAGGAAGTCTGCCAGCGGCCCCAGCTCGCGCGAGAACTTGTCCGACACCGCGAACAGCGCGGAAAAAGGTCGAACGTTCTTCAAGTCGGAATAGGCCTTGAGCTCGAACAGCGCTTGGGCGAAGTCCCAACCGGTGAATTCCTCCCACCAGTCATCGAAATTCGGAAACGAGAAATACGCATCAGCGCCCCGCGGCAGGAAGAGGTTGATTTCGTACGCGAGGGAATCGTCAAGGACCTGGCGGCTCCCCTGGAATTCCCGGAATTTCCACGTGATATCCTCCCCGTCAAAACCGCCGTACGCGGCCACGTAACCGATACCGGACAGGGGAATCGAGGACTCCGGGATCCGCCGGAGAGAATCGCGGTACGCCTCCAGGATGGAAGAATAGGCGGCGAACCCGGGTTTCCCGAACAGCGCCACGGCTTCTTCCGCCACTTCGACCAGCGTGTCCCGCAATGCTTTCCGCGCGACTTCCGCGACGCCCGGCCCTGTTCCCGCGTCCGAAAGGCGGCGAACTGCCGCGACACGCGCGGCGGGCGGTCCGTCGTCCAATATATCGTCGATGACTGCCAGTTTCTTCGAAGCCGGCAAAGACGCGAACGACAACCCCGTACGCGCCGTAACTTCCCTCCGGAAGGACTGCTCGTACGAAACGATCGATACGACAGGCGAAACCCTGTCCGCGCGCTGAAACACGAAGAAGTAAATCGCCAGGACCGCTGCCAGAACAACCGCGACGGCGCCGGTGACCACGTAGGTACGTTTCATGTCGAGATCCGGAATAGCGTTGAAATGATGTTTCGAGACGGTGATACCAGGACGAGTCCTTCCTCTTTGACCTTAATCTACCATTCGACGTTGGTCGTTGCAAGTTGAGGGCGGGCACGGCATTCCCGCCAGGGGGAGAAAAAATCACGGGGGACTTAAACGCGACGTCAGAATCGATGTCAAAGACTACGAACCAATTGAAACACAACAAGGGAGGTTTACAATGTCGAAGAAATCAATGTTCATAACGCTCGCTCTGGCGCTGCTCTTCTCCGCCCTGCCCTTGCGGGCACAGGGACCGCGGGGATT
>JAJRXL010000530.1 GCA_024276335.1 Bacteroidota bacterium | reverse complement strand
GAAGAGGAGAGATTTCCACAGGCTTCGCCACACCGGTCCACCGGGGGAAGTCGTCGAGAATGACGATGCCATTCGGGTCGCCGATTCTTCTCCGCACCGTGCCGTGCGTCACGCCGAACACCACGACCTCCTTCGCCCGCAGCTTCCGGTAGAGAGGATAGTACACGCGGGCCGCGTACAGGTAGTCGTCGTGGGGGGAAATCCCGGCCACGATGCGTCCCTCCGGCGCCGTTGTTTCCTCGTGTCTTTCCAGGTAGGAAACGAGACGCTCCATCTGGCGTGCGTTCCAGCAAAAACCCACGTCGTCGCGTACGGGACGGATTGGTTGTGCTTCTGCCGCCATTCCCATTATCACCGCGATCAAACACGCGCGAACTACCGTACTCATAAGCGATTCCAATTGAATTGAACTGCCGTTAAATCCAGGTTGACGATCAACGTTTCCATCGTACGGAAGCCGACAATTTCCGCACGGGCTTTTCCCTACATTGGTAAAACATAACGGGTGGATTCATGGAAAACAATCAACGACATACCTGCACCGTAACCGGCGGCCGATGCGACATCATCGCGCCGGTCTCCGCGCGTCGAAGCGGCGTGCGGTTGACGCGGTGTTCCCTGCGGGAAGGTTCTCGGGAGCGCCTGGAGATACATGTGAAAGAAATCGATGGAAGCGGCCTAACCATAACCGGAACCGTTATCGACGGCTGGCTATTCGAAGCAAGTATCGTGGAATCCTGGTCCCTGATGCGCGGGGCGCGACTGTGCTGAATCCAGGTGGCAGTATATCAAAGGTTCGAATAAGCAAAACGCCGGGTCACGGAACCCGGCGTTTTCATCTTGCAAACGATGGTCGTCGCTACTTCTTTTCCAGCGGGACAAACAGCGTGTTGCCTCGGTCGTCTCGGGCGCGCAACAGAATCGAATCGCCCGGTTTCAGATCCTCGAATGCCGCGCGCAGGTCCTCCGGCGTCTTGATCTTTCGGATCCGACCTTCCCGCATGGTTTCAAAGATAATCAAGCCGGGCCTGAGCAGGTTGTCCCGCGCCTGGCTATATCGCTCCACTTTCGTAATACGCACCCCGTAATCGAGGCCGTATTTCTCCAGTTTATCCCCGCTCAGCTCTTCCACCGCGAATCCAAAATCCTCGAAGCTCTCAGTGGACGGTTCCTTGTCCTTCATGATCTTCGGTTTGACGGATTGCGGAGGCGTCGCCTCGCTCAGGTCTTCCTTGCGCGCCTTCAAGGTGATGGACTTCTTGAACGTGCGACCTGAACGGAAAATGGTCAGCTCGACTTCGTCTCCCGGGCGATGGCGACCGATCAAGCTCTGGAGCTGGTTACTGTAGCGCACTTCCTTGCCGTCCACTTCCAGGATGACGTCGCCTTCTTTCAAGCCGGCCTCGATACCGGCTCCATCTTCGACCAGGTTCTGGATCAGGACGCCCCTCACCTTGTCAAGGCCGAGAGCGTTGGCGGTTTTCGCATCCACGCTGGTGATACGCACACCAATGTACCCGCGAACAAACTTCCCTTCCTTGATGAGGACGTCGGCTACGGTCTTGGCAAGGTTGATGGGCACGGCGAACGAGTACCCGACGAACCTGCCGGTCGGCGTGGCGATGGCGGTGTTCATACCGATCACCTGGCCGCGAAGGTTCACCAGCGACCCGCCGCTGTTCCCGGGATTCACGGCTGCGTCGGTCTGGATGAAGTTTTCGATGGCGTATCCCGACGCGTCCCGCATGATGCCGATATTTCGACTCAGTGCGGACACGATACCGGCAGTCACCGTTGAATTAAGACCCAGGGGATTCCCCACGGCAAGCACCCACTCGCCCACCTGCACTTCGTCGGAATTCCCGATGGAAGCAGGCTGCAAGTTGTCGGCGTCAATCTTGATCACCGCCACGTCGGTCAGGGGATCTGTTCCTACAACCGTGGCATCGTATTCTCTCGTGTCGTAAAGAACAGCTGTGATGCCGTTCTTGGTCGCATTCCTGATGACGTGGTTGTTGGTCAGGATGTATCCGTCACTCGTCAGGATTATCCCCGATCCGGATCCTTCCTGGAGAATCCCTTCGTCCGATCCTTCATCCTGTTTTTTAAAGAAATGAAAGAAACCCGGGTCCTGCGCCCGCGAACGTACGCGAATGTAAACGACCGTCGGCGTTACTGCCCGCGACACCTCGGTGAAGGTCCTGTTCAGGGCGAGGATATCCGGCGGCGGTGTAACCGGCGGGTCGGTCGTGAACGAAACACCGGATTTGGCGAAGGAAATATTGATCCCGGTGTAGGCGGCAAGGAAGACGGCGCTTCCGATTGTACCAAATACCAGGATAAAGATACTGGCGATAATCATTCGTCTGGACATGAACATGGCCTCCGATATATTCTCAAAATTGTCTCACATTCTTCGTTCTTCTAACGTATGGAATCTATCAAGAATTCCATGCCCACGGGAGGGGAAAATTACCCCACTACCGTGGATTCGAGCAATGAAAGGGATCTCAAGCGCCTGGCTCCGGGCACGTGGCGGCACAAGTGACCGGCCAACAAATGAACAATCCTCAGCGATTCCACCGGTTCCAGAGAAAGGCGCGACCATACCTCTGGCGATGGTCTTTCCAGCCACCGGAGCGCCTCGAGGTGATTTGGCGCCATCGTCAACGTTGTGTCGGGTGAACGACATCGCCCGCAGGCGAACCCGCCGAACTGGGATTCAAACACCAGCGGTTCCCGGTCCAGCTTCCCACCGCATCTCACGCAGGCGTCGAGCTTGAGCCCGTATCCGGCTTCCCGGAGAAGCGCGATCAGAAACGCAATGAGATAATTCACGGGTGATCGCTCGGCCCGGTCGAGACCATCGAGAGCCTCTACGAGGTGATCGAACAGTACCGGGTGCGACTCACGGGTGTGGACGGCTGTATTGAGAGCGTCCAGCATGACGAATCCCGTCATGGTCTTTTGGGGATCTCCGACGATGTTCTTGTGAACCCGTGAAGACGACGCATCAGACAGCAGGTGAATGTCGCGCGATTCTTTCAGGTAAAAAACGGCCTGGATGCAGGACATGGGGTTGAGGATCGATACAAACTTGCTCCGGCTGGTACGGGCTCCCTTGGCGATAAGCGAGAGTTTTCCGTACTCCCGCGTGAACACGCTGATGATTTTGCTCGTGTCACCGTACTTCACGGTTTTGAGTACTACCGCTTCAGTCTTGACTACCACGCTCGTCCCCGCGGAAATGTTCTCATTCTTGGTCAGCCGTCATGCCACCACTCCGCTTAAGCGCGTCGGGGATGGACGAAGTGTAGGGGGGATAAAGAACGCCGGCATCGGTGATGATAGCGGTGATCAGCTCGTTCGGCGTCACGTCGAATGCTGGGGCGAACACAGGCGTATCAGGCAATGTCACGGGTCGCCCCAGCACGGTCGTGATTTCTT
>JAJRXL010000058.1 GCA_024276335.1 Bacteroidota bacterium | reverse complement strand
TGCGCACCCGCTGAATCGCCCGGCTGCATCAAGTCCATCAAGTACCGGTTCGGACCGCGAGGATCGATGATGTTGAACCGCGTGTCCTGGATCAGGTACGCCCGAACACTGTCCGCCGGACCACTGCCCTCGTTCCATGTCAGCAACGTGGCCGTAAAGGTCGAAGGAATATAATCCGTATCGGCGAACCTGATGGTATCCGGAGCGGTTAATGTACAGACAAGCTTCGGTGCGACGATCGGTTCAATGTACACGTCGAAATAGCACTCGAACCAGTCCGGTCCCAAGGTGGGGCTGTGGTACCTGACCGTAACCCGAACCGTTTTCCCGACAACAGGGCGTTCATTAAGGACTAATTCCCACGTGATAGTCTCGGATCTGAAAGAGGCGATTTGCGGAATTACCACACACGTATCCTGTGGAGGATTCGTAGCCCGAAGATCGAACTCCGGTGGGAGTTGAATACATGCTTCAACATCCTTCATGAACAGTCCGCCACCGTTGATCAATTCGAACGTACCAATGAAGGGATTTGGTGAATGCGTATCGGTCAATCGATTGTAGCGCAATGTATCCGGCCCGCTGGCTTTGCACGACAAAGCAACCGAGAGCGGTGAAATCGGTACATTGTCGCTGCATTCAATATCCCGTCCATCGAGGGTATATGCGATCACGCGGAAATTCGGGTCCCTCCGATCCTTGGATACCGATACCATGATCGTCCAGGTTAGAACAATCGTATCACCCGGCTGGAGTGTTCTGTTCAACGTTTGGATTGCTCCCGTCGGTGGTTGTTGAATAGAAAGCCCCATGTTTATCGGCATCATCAACTGTGCGTGTGTAACGGT
Source organism: Bacteroidota bacterium (assembly GCA_024276335.1). GTDB lineage: Bacteria > Bacteroidota > Ignavibacteria > SZUA-365 > JAADGX01 > JAADGX01. The sequence continues at coordinate 8,219 of JAJRXL010000058.1, read as the reverse complement.
CGATGGTTGCCGTCCCTCGTTCCAGAGGATGTACTTGATCTCGAACGGGTTGGGCTCCAGACCGGTTTCGGTTGCATTAAGGTGCACGCTGTCAGGGACGATGATTTGGCACTTGACCTTGGGATCGCCCGCCTTGGGAATGCAGATTTCCGTTTCGCAATAAACCGGATCGACCGGCAACCCCACCGGGTTTATGGCCATAATTTCGAATTCGATGGGGAAGCATTTCCTCTTGGCAAGCTTCCTTGTATATCGCACCGTCCAGGTCAACTTGTTTTCAGGCATTCCCTGTTTCCAACTATCCACCTTCATGGGATTGAAGTACATGGTATCGGATTGGGATGCCGGATCGAGTACGAAGCCCGGAGGCAATATGATCCGCGCGCGAACACTGTCCGCGGCTAGCGTGCCGTAATTGGCAATCGAGACGGTCGTCAGGAATGGGTTCGGCACGTATACATCATTCGCCTCATCATACCGCAATGAGTCAAGCGTCGAAGCCTGGCATTGCAGCCGTGGCCCCTCCATCTGCGGAATAATCAACTGGCCTTCGCATTCCACGGAATCCGAATTACTCGTACGAATCGTGACCTTGACCGAGTATTGTTTCATATCGAGGGTAATCGGATGAGTTACCAGCCAACTGGCAGTGCCACGCTCGCCCGGACCGAGGAAGTACGGAATGACATTCTTGATCTGGGTATTTCCCGGCTTACGCGCGAGACTGAGATCCGGCTCCAAGTGAATGGTTGCGTACACCGTGTCCGTCCGCATCCCGCCGGTATTTTCCACATCGACCGTAATCGTAAACGGCATCGGCTCATACTTCAGCGTCTGCTTGTTCGCCTTGATCTGCGGAACAATCACCTTGCATTTTAACTGAGGTTCCGTAGGCGGAATCCATATCTTGGCACAACATTTCACGGGGTCTTGATTATCGAACTCCGCGATGAGACATATTTCCACGGAATCGCCCGTGTCGCGATGTAACGCGCGAACCAACCACCGACCGACAGCCTGTCCGCCGTTTTCCTTTATGTCCTTCGGGGTCAATGGTTGTTCGTCAACCTGCGGGCTGACCAGCGTGAGGTCTGCCGGGTCATAGAGTATCCTGACGCGACCGTTACGCGCTTCGCGGTTGCCGAAGTTCACGAACACCCCCTGGACGGTGAAAGGATTGGGGGTGTAATCCTTACTGTCGCGTTCCCAGGTTAACTCCTGCGGCAGGTTCAAATCGCATTTCACATCGGGTTTGCGCGCTTCTATGCAAATCTTACCGGGATGGAGGATCGGGTTGAGGCATCCGGCTTCAAAATTCCAATCTTCGAGCGTGAGATCGCAACAGATATCGCCGGGACTCGGCCACTCGGGGTCGCTCGCCTCGAACGTGAGCATCGCTAATGTTCCCTGACCGTTGATATCAATTCCTTGCTCGATCGTAAATTCGATTCCACCGGTAATTGGTTTCCATGAGATCGGCACGCCATTCAAGAGGAATCCGCTAGTTGTAATCTTCACGAATTTCGCGCACGTCTCATCGAACATGACCTTGAACGTAGCCTTGTTGAAAAAGTCGTCTATGTAATCTTCCAGGATCAGAGGCACTTCTACTTCTTCACCGCCAAGAACATCGACTTCACCCAGCTTGATATTGATATCCTTGAATTGGGAAGGATCGAACGGCGCTTTGTAGATTTTCACCTTCGTATCCGTTCCCGGGCACGGCCCCTGCTTCAGCCGCGGATCAGGTCCGATAGGCACGGGAGAGCCAACCGTTACCTCGAGCGTCCTCACGGACCCGTCGGGGCAGTCACTCTTGTAAATTATCTGGCATTCCTGGAAGTATTGACTGATGATGGTCGATATTTCCCGATAGATTGCTTCCAACTGGTCACCGGAAGGAGCGTGGTAATAGATGCCGCCGGTCTCGCGAGCAAGCTGTTTCAGCGGCGCTTCTACCACACCGTTGCCCAACCCGATGGTGAAGACGCGAATTTTATTTGCCTGGGCCAGGGCAATAACGTCGTCCAGCGTGTACTGCGTACTTGAATTCTCACCGCCATCAGTCAGGAGAATTACCGCCCGGCACTCGTTGACCCCATTATTGATCAACTCCATAACACCGGTGCCGGCGCCATCCCACAATGCAGTCGCGCCACTGGCGACCATGCCATCGATACCGGCTTTCAGGAGGTCCTTATCCGTGGTCATGAAGACGTCGACACTAACATTACTTGCAAAGCTCACGACCGTCGCTTCATCGCACAAGCCATCCATCATGTCGACGAATGCTTTCCCCGCGTTCTTCTCCTGTTGAATACCGTTTCCTTGCATACTTCCACTGCGGTCAAACACCAGGGCAACCGAAATACAGCAGTGCACCAAGGGATCCGGACAAATGACCTCGAAGTCCGTAATGACTTTCCCGTTTTCCTTGATGGTAAAATTATCCCGCGTCAAATTGAATCGCGCTTCTCCATTACACTTTACCGATACATACAGGGTAATATCCGGGAACTGGAAGGCGTCGATGCGCCGGAAATCAAGTCTCGGCGGCTGAGCGACGGCGGGGACGACAACACCAAACACCGCGAACAGCGCGAAGAGCAAGAAGCGCTTTCCTATCCATGGAAAATGTCGTTCAGGTCTCATAGTCTGGCCTCCTGGCTGATAGGCGTTTCATATATATTTTCAACATTCATTCACTTTGCGAGAGCGCTGGAAGTTAAAACGAATCGACAACCTTCAACTCCACCCGGCGGTTAAGTTGACGGCCTTCGGGCGTATCGTTGTCCGCGATGGGCTGCGATTCACCGTACCCCTTTGCAATGATAATATCCGGTGGAACTCCGTGCTTGACCAGGTAATCACGCACTGCGGCGGCACGACGCTCCGAGAGATCCAGGTTATATTCATCGGTTCCCAGCGCGTCCGTATGGGCGGCAATTTCAAATTTCTTGCCCGGGTTCTGCTGAATAAACCGAATGGCCCTTTCAAGCTCCGGCTTGGACTCGGGACGAAGGTCGGCCTTGTCGAAATCAAACAACACGGTGAGTTGGGTTTTCAGAGGCACACTGATCTTGACCGGAATGGGCTGCAGGGCGATATTCTTCTCGAATCTCTTATACAACGTGTTTTCCGGAACATCGAACACTTCGGAATGGAAGAGATACCCGTTTCGCTCTGCGCTCAACCGGTAGGTTTTTCCGGCAGGCAGCACAAACTGGAACTGCCCGCTTTCCAGGCTCTGGTATTTCACCATCGTTTCACCCGTGCCGAAATCCTCGATGATAACAGGGGTTCCGGCAAGAGGCTGACCGGTTTGGGCATCCGTCACAACGCCGTTCACGGTGATAACCGGCATTTGCGGAATGGGCGGATTTAGCATAAGGTACAGATCGTACCCGCCGTAGCCCCCCTCGCGGTCGGAAGCAAAGTACAGTGTGTCCCCGGTGAGAGTGGAAGAGATGTACGCGTCGTTCCCGGCGCTGTTGATAGGATAGCCGAGATTCAAAGGTTTCGACCAGCGGTTGCCTTGCCAGCGGGTGACGTAGATATCAAATCCGCCTGCTGAAGGACCTTTGTCCGGCATACCGTCGGAAGCGAAAAAGAGCGTGCGCCCATCGAACGAAATCGAGGGCGTTATTTCGTCTCCTTTCGTATTGATATCGGGGCCCAGGTTGCGTGGAACGCCCCATGTTCCATCATCTTTGCGCGTCGATACCCAGAGATCTGTACCACCATAGCCACCGGGACGATCAGAAGCAAAATACAGCTGTTGCCCGTCGGGCGAAATCGACGGTTGGGATTCCCAGTAACTCGTATTTACCTGGTTGAAATTATCCTCGCGCACATCCAAACGCTTGTGTTCGGGATTGTCGATGTTGCGGGCTTCCATCCACTCGGTGCCCCGCGCGTTCCATTTTGCCACGTAGATGTCACAGGCGCCGAACCCGTCGGGTTGAGAGCACAACGCGATATACAGTTCCCGCCCATCCGGTGTAATACTGATGGCGCCTTGGGATTCCGGCGTATTGACGAGTTCACTCAGGTACTGCGGTTTTTCCCAGTCAACGCCGATATGGTTGACCCGGTACACGTCATCACCATAGTCGAGTCCCTTGGGATTTGGCCGACGGGAGGTGAAAAAGAGCGTTCCATTCGCCGTGACCGCAGGCGCGTAATCGTTGAATGCGGAATTGACTGTTTGACCGAGATTTTCGACGGTTCCGGTTGTGGTGACCGCTAAGTCTTCCGTACTCCCGGAGCAACCGGCAAAAATAACCATCGTGAAAGCGAAAACAACCGAAACCGCGAGTAATTGCTTGATCATATCGTTTACATTCCTCGAAAAACTGTCTGATGAGAGCGATGAAAAAATAACCATTGACGGAAGCACCCCCCTTTGCCGTACTTAGAACGCCTCGTATTTAATTCCTACCGAGAACCGGATGGTCATAACTTTCCAATCCACAATTTCACCGGTAGTGTACTTGGTCGCCTTTGCAATCCTGGTGATCGGATAACTGACCATGATCTCGGGCGAGAGGAACAAGCGCGGAGACAACATGTAATCATATCCTCCCCCGATTGCGCCTTCCAGCCGATAATTCGTGTAATCCGACATCAGCGGCAAATCATTTATGGCTTTCTGTGCCACGATGCGTTCCGTGTTTCCGTCCTCTATATACGTCAGTTCCGCAGTCTCGATAAATTGCCTGTGCTCGATTTCATTGGAAAGATTCAGGCCGACGGTCGGACCCAGGAACACGTACCATCGCGCAAGCCGCGGCTGCCATCGCCCGAACAAGCCCACGGTGCCGTAGGCAAGGCTAACGCTTGCTCTTTCCGTATAATGCACATCCCGGAGAATAACCTGTCCGCCAACCCGGATCGGCGTCTCGATATCCCGCTCAAACGACTCGGTCGTGTGCTTGTCATCGTACAACACCTTCAGCATCAGCGCCCATGATCGATTAAATGCGTAGGTAATATCGCCGCCGACGGCGAGGCCCCAGTTCGCCAGACTCCACCCGGCTTCGAAGCTGCATTCGCACGTCGCGGAGAAGGCTCCAAGGTTGTGATTATAGTTCGCTCCCAGAAACCCTGATACATAGACGGAACTCATGCCCGGAAGGTGGATGGTCTCGCCACCTGGCGGAAGAGGAGCCGGACCGTGCGGATTAAACGGATTGCTCGGCGCGGTGACGTCGACACGCCACTGGGAAAACGCCATTGTGCTGAACAATAAACAGACAGCTATCGTCAGCGACGATCGCATAATCAAGTGTTTCATTGCAAATCCTGGTATCAATTAACGATAAGAATTTTCAAATTGGTTACGGCGGATTGCCCAATCCACCATTGTGTCCATTCCGGGCAAGTTTGTTTCTGTTTTTACAGTTATGTAATTGAGAGCGGTTTGCTGTGGAAATCGAACAGTACTCTTTCCATCCTCAAGCTTTCCACCAAATCTAGTGAAATATATACAAAAGATTGAAGCAATGTCAAGCCATATCCATTGCATGTCCGATTTTTACATGGTTTTATTTTGCCCTGCGTTTGGGCTCCGGTTGCGGTAAATCATCGATGCCTTGCCATTATTTCCAGCAGAGCTTGCATGCTGTTCCCCCCGTATTCCGGGTAGTACATAAGCGAAGCCACTGTCGGCGCCGCCGTGTAACGACCGGGGATGTACGCCCGCACGATGTATTGAAGAACATGTTTTCCGGCTTCGAGACGACGGAAAAAGAACGCCACTTTTTCGTCTTTTATTTCGCGCTGAATCCACCACGCCCTCGTCGCATTGGACGCTTTTCCACTGGCATCGACAATACGATACCCGGAAACCGATCGCAAAACCTCCACACCACCGGGATAGGGATCTTCCAGCATCACGTATTCCTGATCCTTCTTGGATTCGATACGCAACTTCACAAGCACCAAATCGCCGACTTTCAGGCGCCCCCGCAGGGGCCGGGAACGATAGGAGATAGTGCCGCCCGTCGAAACAGGCTCAAGCCGGTAATATTCGCGTCCCACCCGGAAGCCGCGTGCACGGGCTTGTACAGGGTCTTCCCGGGTGTAGTACCGCAAGCGGGCGGTTATATACACAGTTCCAGGCCCGTCCTTTTCGATCCGCACGACGTTGTTCCCTTTCTTCAAAACGTTCTTTTCAACCGGCAGCGGATCGACTTGTCGATACACGTCGTTCGCCTTCATGTCTTTCGACAGTGCCCGGGAGCCATTGATCGAAATAGCCAGGTGGTATTCGGGTTTCAATTCCGGAAAAGCCAGGAGGTAATCGGTTACCGCCGATATCACTGTTGATGTTTGCCGTGTAGAGCGCCACCCGTTTCCCCGCCGTTGCATCATGAGCCATCGCATCGCACGTGAAATAGCGCGCCGGTACTTTTGCGCATCCAGGGCTGTCAGGGCCTTCAAAGCATAGGCCGTCGTTTCGATCTCGTCATCCTGCCAGTTGTAATACCACGATTTCCCCTGCCAGTGCATCCCCGTCTGATCCTGCATCCTGCCGTTCCACAGTAACCCGAGAGAACGGTACGCTTCGCGTTCCAACCCCATCCCGGAATACGCCAGGGAGTACAATGCGAGGGCATAGTTGTTTAAACGCAACGGATCACGGCCGGCCAGTGTTTCCGTCAATATCCTCCACCGGCCAGCCGAATAGAAATCCCGGCACATGCTGAGAACGTACCACAAGTATGCTTCAGTCGTTGGATCCAGATCCTTCCTTTGCAACCACCCGGTCACGGCTTTCACTCCCCGGTTCAATACCCTGGAATCCACGTTAAAACCACTTTGCTTTGCCAGCAGCATTCCATAAACAACGTACCCTGTCATGTACGGATCGCTTTCATCGCGCTTCCACCATCCCCATCCGCCATCGTAATGCTGGAACCCGTACAACCGCCCCAGCCCGGAGCGCACCATCTCGGGTAAAGCCTCCACATTGTTACGGGATACCGGAATGTCCAACTTCCGGAAAGCCCTTGCAACGAGGATGGTAGGTAAAAACCTGCTCATGGTCTGTTCGACACAACCATACGGATACCCCACCAGGTCATCCAGGGCGAGAAGGAGCGACGAGGCAACCGAAGGCGAATAACCGATGGTCAACGCCGCCGTTTCCAGCCGGGCGTTTTCGGGAAGTGTAACAACGAGCGTGTCCGAGAAGCGGTCTTCTCTCCCCTCATAGGACAGCGTCTCGACGCGTGGCATCCCCTTGGGAAGAACGGGAACCGATACTTGCATCCCATCCGATGCGCCGGCGGTCTGTGCCGTAACCGTGAGACGGGCATCGCCAAACGCTCCCGCCGTGACGTGCCAATCGATACGTTTTATACCGTTTGCGGGTATGATCACGGTGCGTTCCCCTCCGGCTATTTTAACGTTGTCTCCCCCCAGTTTTACAGAAACGTCTTTGTCCGAGTCCAGATAGTTATGCACGGTGGTGGCAATCGTTACATCGTCTCCTTCCCGGAGCACGCGCGGCGTCTCAAGACGGACGAGAAAGTCCTTGCGGGTGATAGACTTTCCGGAACCGGAGCCCACCCTTGTATCAAATGTTACCGCCCGAACCGTCGCTCGCCACGATGTCAGGTTATCCGGGTACTTCACCCGGACACGGGCCTTGCCATCCGAATCCGTGCGAACCTGGGGTAACCACAATATCATGTCGCGAAAATCCTTGCGCACGGAGGGCTTCTCCAACAGGTCGCCTTTCACATCGCCGAACGCTAGGCGCTCACGCCACATGGGGTCTTCTTCACGGGAAAACGGATCCCGCATGGCCGTACGCAGATCGCCGGCCCTGATGATCTCACCGCGAAAGTAGAAGTACGTACTACTCGACGTCTCGACCCTGTTCCAGCGCAAGGGGTAGAACGCCTTCTCAATCGCGACCGTCTGCTCGGGGTACAACGCGTACAACGATTCGTCCACAACACCGATGGATATTTCCGCTCCTGCCACGGGGTGTCCATGATAATCGGCGACCCGCACATCAAGGGAACCTGTTGCGCCGGGTTCATATTGCCCGCGATCACTTTCAACCGACACTCGCAAAAACTTTTCCCGCGGCAGGACAAGCACCTTTTTCGATTTCTGGTAGAACTGATCGTCCCACATGCCCGCCACGGTGAAAAAGACATTGGGCTCACAGGATTCCGTAATGTCGAAATCAATGACGCGGGATG
>JAJRXL010000529.1 GCA_024276335.1 Bacteroidota bacterium | reverse complement strand
CTCGCGTTTTACGTCATGGCTTACCTGGCGGGGGGATACGACGCCACGCGCCATGCCCTGAAATCCGCTCTGCACATGCGCTTTGACATCGATTTCCTGATGGTCATTGCCGCCCTCGGCGCCGCGATCCTGGGTGAATGGCCGGAAGGAGCGCTTCTCCTGTTTCTCTTCAGCCTGGGACATTCGCTGGAACATTTCGCCATGGACAGGGCGCGGCAGGCCATCAAGGCATTGGGCGAGATTACGCCCAAGACTGCGCGCGTACGGCGGGATGGCTCCGAAACCGAGATGGACGTGGAAGAGTTGCAGCGCGGGTATATCGTCGTGGTGCGCCCCGGCGAACGTGTTCCCATCGACGGGATTATCATCAAGGGCAATTCTTCGCTTGACGAGAGCCCTATCACCGGTGAAAGTGTCCCGGTGGAGAAATCCACCGGCGAGGTGGTCTTCGCCGGTACGGTAAACGGCGACGGGGCCCTGGAAATCGAGGTGACCAAACTTGCCAAGGATACGACGTTGGCCAGGGTTGTCCGCATGGTGGAGGAAGCGCAATCCCAGAAATCGCCGACCCAGATGTTCACCAACAAATTCGAACGCATCTTCGTACCCGTGGTGCTCATCGGTGTCGTCTTCGTCATCGTTCTGCCGCCATTGGCTGGTTGGCTCGCGTGGGACGTCTCCTTTCTCCGGGCCATGGCTATTCTTGTCGCCGCATCTCCCTGCGCGTTGGCCATCGGCACCCCCGCCGCTGTCCTGTCAGCCATTGCACAGGCAGGCCGCAACGGGGTCCTGATCAAGGGCGGCATGCACCTGGAAAACATGGGCATGGTGCATGCTATCGCCTTCGACAAGACAGGAACCATCACGACGGGGAAACCGGAAGTCACCGCGGTTCGGTCCCTGGATGGATCGAAGGAAGAAGAGGTCTTACGGTTTGCCGCAGCCCTGGAAAGCCGTTCAAACCACCCGTTGGCCCACGCCGTCGTCCTGAAGGCGGAGACCATGCACGTCAATTTCCCCGAGGCCGAAGATGTTATGAATTTCAGCGGCATGGGCATCCGGGGCAAAGTCGAAGGGCGAACGGTCGCGGTCGGAAACGCAAAGCTTTTTGCCCGGGAGCAGCGCGCGGAGCTTTCTCCCGAGGTCATGGAACCTATCCGCGAGCTGGAATCGGCGGGAAACACGACGATGCTTGTTCAAATCGATGACCGCTTCATGGGCATTATCGCCCTGGCCGATCAGCCCCGGCCCGGTGCGCGATCCACGATGGAGCGATTACGCCGCCTTGGTATCTCTTCGTTAATCATGCTCACCGGTGACAATGAACGGGTTGCACGGGCCATCGCAAGCGAAGTGGGGATAACGGAAGTCAAGGCGGGCCTGCTACCGGAGGAAAAGGTGGACGCGATCCGCCTGTACCGGCAACGCTATGAGAAAATTGCCATGGTGGGCGACGGCGTCAACGACGCACCGGCGATGGCGAACGCCACCGTGGGCATTGCCATGGGAGCGGGCGGCGCCGATGTCGCACTGGAGACCGCCGACATCGCCTTGATGTCGAGCGAGCTCTCTCGCCTGCCCTTCGTCGTGGCGTTGAGCCGGAAATCACGCCGTGTTATCGTCCAGAACCTCGTTGTTTCCCTGGGAGTTATCGCCCTGTTAATTCCCTCCGCTTTGCTGGGAATCGCGGGCATTGGCATCGCTATCATGTTCCACGAAGGCAGTACGCTGGCAGTCGTGGCCAATGCGTTGCGCCTTTTGAAGTTCAAGTCGAAATAGCGCATCGGGTCCTTCCCTCGCGCGGGTTTTCGTCCCGGCGTACGTGCCTTTTGAATATACGCCGCGGGCGACCCCGTCCTCTCACGACAAGTCTTACGCACGCCTGTCGAAATGCATCAACCTTGTTGCCGGCGCCGAACCGTGAGAATGTTCTCATTTGTAATCGTCCGCGCGATCATTATATTT
>JAJRXL010000528.1 GCA_024276335.1 Bacteroidota bacterium | reverse complement strand
GTCCTTGCCGAACAGAAACAGCCGCAGCACGGTGGGCGGCGGATCGAACACGGGCTCGCCGTCGCGCACCTCACGCCTCTCGATCCGTCCGTAGTTGATCTCCTGCATCAGTTCGACCAGGCGTCTCCTCGCAGGAGAAAGGGCCGCCTTTGTCACGACATCCGTCATACCGGACCTCCTTTCGCGCCCTCGGGCGCATCAACGAAAAAACCCCCTGGGAGGCAGGTCCGGCGAAGGGTCCTCCCAGGGGGCGTTCACCCGGATCACCCGGGCGTTTCTTACTGGGGTGAAGGTCACGCCGGACCTGTCACCCCTCATTGGCGAAATTTCGATGAACGGAGCTGGATGCCCCGGCGAGTGGAAGCGGAAAGGTAGGAAGAGCCTGAAATTTCAGGCGGATGTGCAGACTACGGTACGGAAACTTTTTTTGATTTTCTTTCCGAAGGCCCAGCGAAATTTCGCTGGGTTAGTCGGTAGGCTATTCGTCGGGGGAAATAAGGAAGAGTGCCTGCCAACCTTTTCCGTCATCTGTCAAGCGAAAGGGATCGCCTTCGATGCGGAAGAAGTCACGCAAGTTGGTGGCGAGGATTTCACGACGCTTCTGGTTTTTCCGGTCGGCCTTGTTGCTGCTCCAGTCTAAGACACCGTGTTCATTGGCGAAGGTCTCAAGCAGTTCCCATTGGACGGTAGGCTTGCTGTTCTTCTTGTTGGCCATGCCCATCTGGGCGTAGTGGAACACGCCGCCTACCGATTTCACCTTGACCGAAACAGTGTGGCCGTCAGTGAACTGGATAGAAACGTCACCCCAGGTCGCATCGGGCGGGGTCGGGAAGAAGACCATCGAACTGTCGTCTTGGGGAGATGGGAGGTTAGCAGTCCTGAATTGCGACAGGATGTCATCGAGAGGGCGAAGGAGGCGGAGTTTTCCGTTCTCAGCAATGGCCACGTTCTCCGATAGGGGAATGAATGCTGATTTCCTGTTCGCCAACAGCCTTTCCGCCTGCGTGGTGCAGAGATCGCGTGTGGGGGCCAAAAGAATAAGCGGTGTGTCGATCCTGCCCAGCAGGCCATCGACAGCGCTATCGAAATCACTCGGTTCCAGTTGAATTGTCAGGTAGACGGGAAAACGGAATCCTGCGTATGGGGAATAGACACCGATGCGCGTCGTTCCATGGAGGTCAGTTCCGCAGTCTGTTTCTTTGATCAGATTGAAGGCCTTGACGACGGCTGCATCGAAGGCCGCACGGTCCAATTCGTAGACCACAATGTCCGACCGCTTCAGTGGAAAGGCCTCACACCCCCGCTCACATCTACAAACCGCAACGATGTCCTCCGGGTCATGAACGACTACATCGTGCTCGCAACCGCAGCCTCGTGGAACCGTGCATGGGTGTGAAGATGCCAACTTGCCGTTCGGCCGAAGGAACGCCCTGGCGGATTCATACTCGGACCCGAACCGGGCCATCCACTCCGCTACCACCGCGGCCGTACCTGGAACGGTCTCGAGCGCTTGCCAGAAGTCCGTCGGTCTACTCGTCATCATCTTCCTGATCGGCAAGAATGAAACCGCGCTTAGAAAGCCAGTCTTCGACCACGGCTGCGTCACTGTCTCTTGTGTACTGGGCGATATTCGACGGCCGGATAGTCACGGTGCGGGCCGTCTTCGAATCTGTGAACTTGACCTGAAAGCTCGCCCGTATGATCCGCGCCTTAGACGGCATGCCGCGTCCCCGCGCTGCGAGAGCGGCAAACACGTCATTCGCTTTGCGAATCTCTATTTCCTTTTCAGCGCCTCCCCAGAAATACTGGACCTCTTTGAGCCGCACCCATTCCATGCCATCAACATCGGTGCAAACGATAGAGGCGTCTCCATCTCTGCGGAGCGGTTCAAGCGTGTATTTACCGGTGCCCGGGAAGAAATCGTCATCGTTGAACAGGTGGCGGCCGAACTTCTGGCGGAGCATTTCTTTCTCACCCTTGGAGCAGGCGTTCATCCGTATCTCGCCGGTAGCAGGGTCGTACACCAGAACGTCATACTTCTCCGGTCGGTAGAAAACGCTCGATGTTTGATCGCCGTCGAGACTGCCTTCCCGCTTGAACGGATCACCGTGGCGCACAAGAAACCACACGACATCCTTCTTGGGGTAGACAAAGACACGCGATCCCCTGCCTCGTTTCTTCTTTTCGAACCAGTCGTCAAGGTCCCTTGCCAGGGCCGAAAGAGTCTTCTGGGAAGGCTTGCGGAATTTCGGCACCGGCGTGGTTTCTGTCTGAAAATACTCATAAGATCGGGGTCGAGTCAGGTACTGCTCCGCGTGCTTTCGTTCCAGGAGGTCTTTGTCCAGGAGGTATACCTGAACGGCGACATCCGCCGGGGTAGGATCGGGGTTCCCGTCAAGCGTGATGCCGTTGCTGTCCGCCTCGTGAAGCAAGATGTCCATGCTTTCCGGCGTGGCCATCTCGTGAACGAAGTAAAGCGCATCGATGAGTCCCTTCGGCGTCGTCGTGTCCGGAGACATTAAGACGTTGACGAGTTGCTCGTAATCAATACCGTCGGAGGCGGATGGCGGCGGCAACGTAAACCCGCGACTGTCGAGGTATGATTTGTGGGGTTTGAGCAGAGCCAAAAGATGTTCGCGGCCGATGGCCTTGAGACCTTCGGCATGAGCGAACCGCCTGAGGTTATACGTTGCCATTCGTTCTATCCTCCTTGTCTATTGCCAGCCTTTCTCTGGTCTGGGGTTGTTTGAGCCGGGCGGCCTAACGGCGACGACTTTCCCGAGGATTCGAAGTTCGTCCTCCGGCCCGACGGAGATCGACCGGTGCCTGGAGTTTTCCGGCCTCAACTCGATTCGCTCCTCGCGGATATAGAGGCGCTTCACGGTCGCCTCGTCGCCGAGTAGAGCCACTACGATGTCCCCGCTTTCCGCCACCGGTTGCTGGCGAACCACGACCAGGTCCTGGTCGTTGATGCCGGCGTCGACCATGCTGTCTCCAGCGATCTCGAGAGCGAAGCAGCGTCCCGAACGCACAAGCTTGCCTTCGACCAGAACCTCACCGATGATGTTTTCCTGGGCAAGGATCGGCTGTCCGGCGGCCACCTCCCCGACAATGGGGACGGGCACCATGTCGGAGGCTTCATCTTCCGGCTCACGGATGATGGCAAGTCCCCGGGCCTTGCGCGGTTCCCGCCTCAGGTAGCCCTTCCGCACGAGCTGGTTCACCTGGTCATGGGCGCTGGCGTGCGATATCCCGAGGATGTCCGCGAGTTCCTTAATCGTGGGGGGAAAACCGCGCTGGTGCAGGAATCGCCGGATTTCCTTCAATGTACGGCGTTGTGGACCGGTTATTTCTTTGAGAGGGCGCCTGCCTCTGGGTTTGTGATTTTGACTCATAACTTCCACCCTTGGCTGTCCTGCACTTTTCACAACAAACCAAGCCGCGGCGTGCGGGAGGCACATACCACGGCCAATTTACAGGATGCTATTATATGGCCTGATGGGCGTCAGGTCAATAGAAAAATGTACACAAACTGATGGATAGCGGGAAGGGCAGCCATACGGGACTACAAGGAATGCGATTGGGAAAGAGAAGGTGGGACGGGATGTGGCGCTTGTGGCCTCAATCACTGCCGGGACGGCATGCGCTCGCTGATCAGCTTCGTCCACATCTTGCGCTGGCGGTGCCAATGTGGAATAGCGGCAATGGGGCGGATGTCCTTCTCGAGGATCAGGTCGCGGCCCTTGACTGTGCGGGGGAGGAACAGGATTCCTTCTTGGATGTCCGGGGCGAGGTTCAATAGGTTCATGATCTGTGTGATCCTGGCGCGCGTCACGTAACCGAGCCGGGCGAGGTCGGCGTAGTCCCGCACCTCCCCGCCGCGGACAAGGCCGTCGAAGCGGATCGCCAAGGCCATCAGTTTCGAGAGGCGGGGCACGTTCCCCGGCTCGATGGTTCGGTCGTCGTCCTGGGGATGATTGCCGTTTCTCCGGCCGTTCCTGGGCTGGAAGCTGAACGTCACCTCCAGGGCGCTTGATCTCATACTTGCCCTATCGTGTTCCGGATATCTCATTCAATCTCCTTTCGGCTGCGAAACTCGGCCTCAGTGCATAGAGCCTTAACGCCCGGCGAGCGAAAGGTCACTGTTACCGTGCCGTCCCGTCCGTCGTAACCGATTCGTTCAATGAGCATCCTGATGATCCGTGACTGCTCGCGTGGGGACAGCGATTCCCAGACCGGATAGAAAACCGACAGTGCCCGGGCCAGGTCTCGTTCATCTACGGCTTCCCTTTGGAGCGAGATGACTTCCTCGCGTATGGCGGTCATCCGCTGTTCCAAGGTGCGGATTCGGTCCTGCAGGTCGGCGAGTTGGTCGGTTGCGGACCGGCCATCGGAGGCGGCTGCAACGGACTCACCCACAAGCTTCCGGAGCCTGGTGTGAAGGCGTTTGAGCTCTCTCTCATGGCCGCGTCGTTCAACATCAAGTTCCGCCATCCGTTTGTCGCTCTGTTCCCGCACTTTCGAAGCGGTCGCTGCAATGATCTCTTCGTTCGTCCCCAAACCGCGGATGTGTTCGACCACGGCGGTTTCGATCTCGTGGGCGTTGAGCGACTTGGTGGGGCAAGAGGACCATCCTCGCTGTTGGGCGTTCAGGCAGACGTAATACCGGTAACGCTTCCCATTCTTGTTGGTGTAGGTGTGCACCATCCCCGTACCGCAAGGTAGGCAGTAGAGCAATCCCTTCAGCAGCGCTCCGTACTTGTTGCGCACTTCCTTCCCTCCAGTACGACCGTTCCTCCGAAGTGCATCCTGGACTCTCTGCCACAGGTCGCCATCGATGATTGCGTCGTGTTCTCCGTCATAGATGCTTCCTTTGTAGTTCACCTTCCCGGCGTAGATGACGTTCGTGAGGAGACGAAACAGGCTGTTCTTGGTGAACGGTTTTCCACCGCGCTCGTATCCTTTCTTCGTGACCCAACGCTTGGTTCGCCATCCGCGGCGGTCAATCTCCTGCACGACCGGGAGGAGGGCCTGGTACTC
>JAJRXL010000527.1 GCA_024276335.1 Bacteroidota bacterium | reverse complement strand
CCGAGATCCGAAACACCCGAGTACGGCATGAACCAGGGTTCTTCACAATAGCGGATGAACACGACCATCAAGTCGATCTTTTGATCCGGGCCGGGAGATACATTGTATGGAATGGAAGCCGTCCATTGATCGTAGCTGCTGAAATCGTACTTCTGGTCGAGCCAGGAAATCATATCTTTGACAGCCCCGCCGTATCGTTGATTCTCGGCAAGGTATTCCTGCTCGGTCTTAGGAGGGATGAACAGCTCCGGATGGGTGTCAAACTGAATGCGGAGTTTCCCACCGGACATCTTGAAGAAATAATCTGACAGCTCCCGGGCAAGTTTTCGATGCCATTCCGGCAAGGCATTTCTCGACCAACCGTGCTGGTTTTTCAGCGGGTCGTTCGGCATCTGGACATACGTTATCATTGCGTGGATGTACCCCTTTGCCGGCAAATAGGCGCCAGCCTGCGGAAAAATGACCGAATCGACCTTGGTGTTGTTTGGTACCGCCGTGGGGCGGTTCGCCTGTCCGCAGATTTCCTGGGCGTGTATCCCACGCGTCGAGAATATGAACAGAAGCGTAAAGGCCAAGATGACCTTCGAGAGAGTGCTCCATGGCAGGGGCAAGAGAGCCTGAAAGCTCCCGGAAACAGTGTGGGTCAAATCTTTCGTGTCGGTGCCGGGGGATATGTTTCGCACCACATCGGGGAACGATGTGGGGTCAATCGGATGTTTTGCTGCGCTCATTTGGTTGTAATTCAATAATTGTAAGCATGATATAGGCGCTACGTAGTAGTAACATAAAACATCCGTCGAACATACGCCAAAGAGCGTACGGAAGGAATCGAAGCGCGTACGACAGTCGAAGCTGAACGAAGGCCTTGTTCAAAGCCAGCGAGATGGACGGAGGTGGGAGGCCTGTTTCCGCGCACATTTTCCGCAAGGTTTCCTCGCTGAATGAGTGGAGATGAGCGTTTGCCGGCGTCGGCTTGTTGCAATGAATACAAAGATAAACGGGAATCTTTTCTTTATACGGCGTACTGAGAATGATTTTACCTCCTGTTTTCGTTACGGTTTTAATTTCCGATAATACGGCAAGAGGATTATTGATATGCTCAAGAACTTCAGAAGCGACCACGCAATGAAAACTCGATGCCCGGAAAGGCAGTCGATTTGCATCGGCGACAACCACGGTGCCACCTGTTTTTTCTCGAATGCGGCGCACGTTTTTCAACGAGAGATCCACGGACACGGTTGAATTCGTTTTCATGGCAAGCCAGCCGTTTCCCGAACCAATGTCGGGCAGGGGCGATGTTGATGCGTCGCCGATCGCGCGCCAGACTGTTTGTTGGATCCGACGGGTTGAATCCTTTTCCACGGGGGCGCCCGCTTCGAAATAATCGAATATCTCGGCGTCGAGGGTATAGTGTTTTATGTAATCCGTACATGGCATTAATGAAAAGTACTACTTTTGACCAAAGTGAAAAACGCCTTTGCCTGGCGTAGGGGAAATAGAATACATTGGGGGTTATGAACATTCTTTCAGCATATTTCAAGTCTTTGACGGTTGCGGTCGTTCGCTTCGATGATGAGCCGGTCGGTATCAGTGCGAGCGATATCACCTTTCTCCCGGAGTTGGAGATAGTCGGTGTTGAAGTACGAAAGCGGGAGCTGATTCTGCGTACCTCGCGCATTGTCTTCTGCGGCTTTTACAATCTGTCGATTAAAGATCATGGCAGCGCCACTCTTTCACCGTGGGATATCTTCGGGACCCTGGCAAGTGAAAAAGTGCTCGGATGCGTCGTGGAAGGTGATGACATGGCTTTTCGTCTTTTCGCCCCGCGCGCATTCAAGGTCGTACTTGAATTGTACGATTTACCGCACGGCCCGGAAGTCGGGCAGGTGACGATGCAGCCACATAGTGACGGCGTTTGGGAAGCCCGGTTGCCGAAGGACGGGATCCCCCGTTGGTATTGTTACCGTATCGACGGACCGCGTGAAGAAGGGGAAGAGTTTGATCCGAGCATCCCGGTGGCCGATCCGTACTCGAAATCGGTTGTCGTTCGGAATATATACCAGCAACCTGCACGAACGTATATCGTGTTTCCGGAAACGGGTACACCGGTGAAAACCGACTGGATTACTCTTGACCCCCGCGATCTGGTCATTTATGAAATGCACGTGCGCGACATGACCGCGCATCCATCGTCGGGGGTACCGGAGCACAGGCGTGGGACGTATCTCGGCCTTATCTATCCCGGTATTCGAGGAGGTATCGAGCATATCAAGAAACTCGGTGTCAACGCTGTGGAATTTTTACCGGTTATGACGTTTCCGAAAATCGAGTTGCCATACCGTCAACAGGTGCTTGGTTGGTTTAATACCTGGAACCCCTATGCCCGTAATCATTGGGGATACATGACGTCGTACTTTTTCGCGCCAGAGCCGTACTATGCGAAAGGACATCTGGAACCTGGCGCCTGGCTTACGATGAAGGGTGAGGAGATCACGCAATTCAAGCAGATGGTAAAAGCCTTTCACGACCACGGAATAGCAGTTATTCTCGACGTCGTGTTCAACCATACGTCCATGTACGACTTTCAACCTTTGAGATTAATAGACCGGAAGTATTACTACAACCTGGATGACAACGGTAGGGATACGGGCTGGAGCGGATGCGGAAACGATTTCAAGACAGACAGGCCGATGGCGCGCCGGCTCATCCTGGATAGTTTGAAATACTGGATGACCGAATTCAAGGTTGATGGCTTTCGGTTCGATCTCGCTTCCTTGATCGACCAGGAAACGGTAGAGCTTATGGGCGAGGAGCTGCGGTCAATAAATCCGGGTGTTATTCTTATTGCCGAAGCCTGGACCGGAAAGGAAAAGGACGTGGCACGATTCGTAAGCGCCGGTATAGCCTGCTGGAACGATGGGTTTCGAAACGAAGTGAAAGGGACGCACCCGGTGCGCGAGCACGGGATGCTGTTCGGAACGCATTTCTCACCGGCGTTATTTACGCGCCTCGTCATGGGTTCTACGACCGATCATGGTGGCGTCTTCATGGGCTATGAGCATGCGGTGAATTTCGTCGAGTCTCATGACGGGTATACGCTGGGTGATTTTATTCGTATCGCCAGCGGTGAAATGCACGTTCTCGGGGTGGTTGAAGATCGAGACAAGCACGCCATCGTGTCGTTGGACCAGCGGGTGTTGAACGAGCTGGCGGCCATGATGCTATTTACCAGCCGGGGGGTTATCATGATGGCTGAAGGTCAGGAATTTGCACGGTCCAAAGTCATAGCAGACACGGATGTACCTGACGTGCGACCGGGGATGTTGGATAGCAACAGCTATGAAAAAGATGATGAGACGAACTGGATCAATTTTGATCACGCCGACAAGAACGCCGCGTTGGTTTCGTTCTACAAGGAGTTGATCAGTATCCGGAAGCGCTTTCCGTCTTTTCGCCGGGCGCGGGACGAGGACTACGAGTTCATCTTCAGCGGG
>JAJRXL010000526.1 GCA_024276335.1 Bacteroidota bacterium | reverse complement strand
GTGATATGATGCTTACAACAGAGAAAATGACCGTATGTCATGATTGGTTTTAAATAAGTCGTTGGTATAAATCGATGAATCTGTGGAAGGATTATGCTGAAACGAATGGTTTATTAAAATGGCGGTTTTTAGAAGTGCCCTGAACATAATATACGATCATCAATGCTACCTCCGAAATATGTGCTGAATTCAGTTTCAATGATGACTGTCGTGCTCGAATCGCCAACGGTCATTTTAAATGTGTATGAGTTATTACTTGTTGTTTGCAATTCGCATGGAATTATTAGCGTATCACCTGATAATACAGTGTATGCGCGTTTCAATTTAATCTCACCTATAGCCTTCCTGTTATCAAGGATGAGGAGATCATATTTAGTCTTTCGTTTTATTTTTCCACCTTGCAGTTGAATGATTGCGTTTTCTATATTACCATCCGGTTTTATTTCAAAAGTATGTTCAATGTTGTTGCCATTAACATCTACTACTGCGTTGATATTTTTCCACACGTTTTCATACTTTACGCTTTTATAAGAAGTAATACCTTCAAGCCACTTGCTGCTGTCTTGTCCTAAGTAAAATTGAAATTTTGTGCGACTTTCCCTGATCCCTTTTATTGAGTATGCCGGCAAATCATTATAGAATTTTATAGCAATAATATCCGATGATATGCTTTTAAATTCATCAGGGAATCCATTTTTATTATTAAATGTTTTGTGGTTTCTTAAGCTATATGGTAATACTATACCATCCTTTTTTATGAGCACCTGCATTCCGGGTCCGGGCGCAGCAAAGAGAATGTCTTTTCTCCATTGGCCATAATTAGATACAAAGATCACAGGCAACCGAATTGTCGAAGCACGTTTCTTCCCATCGTTGTCAGCCTTTCCTTTCAAGGATGCGCAGAATAATAATACCGTGAATAAAATGACGGTAGCCAGACTGAACTTGATCTTGTACGATTTATTCATTGTCATTTTATATTATTGCTTTTAAAATAAATGGAAACAATAACAAGTCTCCCGGGAGAAAAGCATCCGGGAGACTCGTAGAACGGGTTCGTTTACTTTCCGATCAGGAGCAGCATCCTTGTGCGTGTTTCCCTACCGGCGGTCAACCTGCAATAATACACACCGGGAGACAAATTTCCGCCGGAAAAATGAACGGAATACGATCCTGTTTCCAGGTTCTCGTCAACGAGGCAGGCGACCTCCCTGCCCAGGGGCGAATAAACCGAAAGCGTCACGTGAGCATCCCCGGCAAGAGAAAACGGGATGGTAGTGCCGGCTGAAAACGGGTTCGGGTAGTTGGGCAAGAGACGTACCGTCCCTGGCAGGGCGGATCGCGCTCGATGTGCGGTTCCACTTTTCTCCAGCGCCCCTTCCAGGCACATGATCCGGTTGCCAATAATGGAAGAGGTCATGTTCCGGTTGTCCATCCATACCACGCTTCCGCTGGCCTCGATGTTCTCCAATAGTACCGCGTCTCCTTGGTAGTCGAAGCCGTTGAGACTGACGACCTTTCCGTTCGAACCCCATTGCATGGCGGAGGCGCGCGATGCCTTGAAATCAACGAACTGTGCCAGCAGGGCGGTCGTCCCCATGCAGCCGGCATCGCGATCGTCCTGCCACACGACTAGGCCGTACCGTGGAACGTTATCGTTTTTCGGATCGGGAGGATTGATCGTGAAAGGATACGCGCCGATTTTCGCAATATCCGGTTTCATGGCAACCCAGTTTCCATTACTCAGGTACAAGGGTTGGGGATTGTTGCTGGCGTTCTTGAAGAAAACCTCGTCGCTTCCGGACTGGTCATTATAGTAAACACGCTGCGCTGACACACGGTACGAATTATCCTGGAATACGGAATACCAGGCGACAAGCGCGCCGCCGACACTGCTGCCGTCAATACCGAGACTGTCGGGAGCAATTTTCGGAGAATACGAATTGCTATTGGCGTAGTATTGAATAGGCGTAAGGTTTGATGGTTGTGTCGAGCCATAATCTAACTGACCATTCGATTTTGCTTTGATCCTTTGAAATTTAACAACGTTTTGAGTTCCATTGTTTTCCGACCACGTTGTCAGAGCATCGTAATATGATACATTGTTGTTGATCAGATCATAGCATATATCGTATCCTCCGTTGTTTGGCGCATAACCTAAGTCTTTTGAAGTGAATGCAGCTCCAACAGGAGGATTAAACCATACGGTTATGATTTTAATCGTGTTGTTCACGATAAGAAACGCCCCGCCCTTGCCGTCCTTGCACATGACCGGGTCGCGCACCGTACCAAGACCTGACGATGTATTATCCCAGGAACTGGTTGTGGGTGTCAGTTTCTTCCCGTGTATTTCGGGGTTGGTCATCCACACCACTACAGCTTCGTCCACGTTGCTGTCCACGATACGGGGTTGGGTCCCGCTCTCCCTGCCTATCGGCCAGGAGACGATACTCCCGTCGTTGCGCACTTGCTTGACCACGATGGAATTCCCGGCGCCTTCTTTCCACACCACGACCGCGCCGCCTGCACGATCAATGCAAACGTCCGGCTCGGAGGCGGAAACCGACGGATCGCTGAGCAGAACGCCATCGTTCCGCCACTGCGGAACACCGTCCCTGTCCAGCTTGAATGCATATATCTCCGGGCCGAAAACAGTGGTGTCCCGGTCCTCCTGCCAGACAATAAATGTATTCCCGATGGCGTCGACCGCAGCGCGGTGGTTCTCCGCCGGGTAATTAAACGTCCACTTTGCAAACATGTCCCGCCAGGACATCGACGTCGGGCCGTCGCATTCCTCTCCCAATTTCTGCGCATGGATGTTTCCATCGCCGCGACGGTAATCATCCCAGACCAGCACCTGGTCGCTGAGCCGGGGCAATTCCTGGTTGTAAATAGCTCGTGTGGCTGGGTCTCCGTTCGCGCTCCACAGCTCCGTGCCGCCAGGGATTTCCACTTCCTGGAAATAAATGTCGCTGTTTGCAATCCCGTTCCGCTCGTCTTTCCAGGCGGTTATTGCCACGCCGGTCCCTTGGCTCGTCATGGAATGCCCGTCCACAACAACCTGGCGCTGATCATTCAAGGCGTTGCATACGACACGTCCGTTCTGTGCCCATGGCGAAGAGGTTATAACCTGCCCCGCGTCAACGTTTACCAAGGAAGAGTAGACATCCCAGCGCTGTGTTGACACGTAGTTTCGTTCGTCTTCCCATGCGATGTAGGCATACGTTGGATAGAGATACGTGCCCGCTTTGGAGATGAACGAGACGAGCTGGGGATTAACTTGGTTTGTCGGATCTGTGCATATTGCCAAACCGCCGCCGCCAGGGGTCGGCCACATGTTTGTTCCTCCCGCTAGAACTCGCTGCGCATAGATATCGGATTGGCTGGTTGCGTTGTCACTGCGATCTTCCCAGACAACGACAGCCGCGCCTGCGTAGTCGTTGACGTTCCAACCCGTAGCCGGATTGCCGTCGATGCTTTTAAGGTATTGAACATAGACGTCTCTCTCAACATAAGTCGGCGGTTTCTCGTTCCTGTAATCCGTCCATGTAATATACGCGCCGTCGGGATCTCCCGCGATCTTGGGTCGAAGCGCCGGATGCCATGTGCCCGCGCATACCGGTTTCCCGTCCGGATTCGAGCTCCAGTTTGGATCGAGACGACCCGTTGCGAGATCGATTCGATGCGCATATATTTCCGCGACACCATTGCGATAGTCTTCCCACGTTATAATGACACCCCCCAAGGTATCGTAAGCAGCGCGGGGATTGACCTGATTGCCGCTGACAGTGCACACGGGAACACCGTCAATTGGCGACCAGACTGCAAGACCGTTGACGGTCTCGATCATCTGTGCGTAAATATCGTATCCTTCCAATGAGTCCCGGAGATCTTGCCATACTACGACGACAAAAGCGCTCGTATCCGGCTTAGCTATTGAAGCCGTATTCTGTTCGTTACGTGCGAGTGTTACGTAACGATCTTTCCAATTGACCGGACCCTGGAACATGGTTTGCGCTAACCCTGGACAGTGAAACAGAAGATAAGAAAAACCGTCAGAAGAAGGTATTCCCTCGATCTCCTACGGGGGGGGGATTGAGACGAAGTCTGCGTTGACAGTAAGGGGATGTCTCATGGTATTCCTCCGGTTGATGAACAATACAAAAACGGTGAATGGAATCTATATGAAAACAAGGGAGACATTGTCTGCCCCAGATGATGCTCCGTATTTTTCTGTGCCACGGATAAATTTGACTTCAAAACGAAAGTACGCAATGGAACTGGTCCTGTCAAGAGGCGAAAGAGATTTTTCAATTTCGTATTGCGGATTTCCAACATCTCGCTGAAAGTATATGCGGGCGTAAGGCGTTCGCGGTGCAGAACAGCGACGGGTCATCAAGGAGCGGACAAGAAGAAGAGCGGACAAGGGGACAAGGAGACCGGGGGACAAGGAGAAGCTTGAATTTGGAAATTGAGATTTGAGATTCGGCGCTGCTTGAGAGCAAGTTGAACGTTCTAACGTTCCAACGTTCTAACGTTTTTCTTTGTGATCTTCCGCCTCCGCAAAGCTCCGGCGGACAGGTCGCGCCTTCTTTGCGTCCTTTGCGGTTAAATAGGCTCGGGGTTCGTGGTACACCCCCAACCACTTTTTACATTTTACTTGCCCCGGGGAAACCGTTGAAACGGTTAAAAGAATTTTTCGATGTGAACGGTCATCCCACGGATGAATCCGTGGGCTAATGATTGAAGATGGCTGAGGGGTCAAACGTTAAAACATTTTCCTTTGTGTCCTTTGCGCCTTCTTTGCGCCCTTTGCGGTTAAAGATGACCGAAGACAAGGAGACCGGGGGACAAGGGGAAGAGCGGACAAGGAGACAAGGAGACCGGGGGACAAGGAGAAGCTTGAATTTGGAAATTGAGATTTGAGATTCGGCGCTGCTTGAGAGCAAGTTGAACGTTCTAACGTTCCAACGTTCGAACGTTTTTCCTTTGTGATCTTCCGCCTCCGAAAAGCTCCGGCGGACAGGTCGCGCCTTCTTTGCGCCCTTTGCGGTTAAACCGGCTCGTGGTTCATTCACCGATCCGATTAGCATTCGATATTCAGCATTGATCTTTGTTACATGCTTTCCGGCGCGGTGATGCCGAGGATGGAAAGGCCGTTGGCAATCGTGTATCGTGTCGCCCGGCACAACGCGATACGCGCGGTGGTCAACGCCTGATTTTCGGTCACGATGCGGCATTCCTGGTAGAACTTGTGAAATGCCGTGGCCACGTCCTGGAGGAAGTTGCACACGCGGTGCGGCTCCAGGCTTTCGGCGCAGTCGTCCACCACGCCGGGAAAGTCCAGGAGCTTCCTGGCCAGTGTAATTTCGGCTTCATGCGTAAGCAAGGCGAGATCGGGCGCGGCTTCGAGATCGACGCCTTCTGACTCGGCAAACCGGATCAGGCTGGCGATCCGGGCGTGGGCATACTGGAGATAGTACACGGGGTTTTTTTCGGATTGCTCGCGGGCCAGCTCGAGGTCAAAATCAAGGTGGGTGTTGGCCGCGCGCATGACGAAAAAGTACTTCACCACGTCGGCGCCGACGTCGTCGATGAGATCGTCCAGGGAATAGACATTCGCGGAACGCTTGGACATCTTGACCGTTTCGCCGCCCTCGACGAAACTCACCATCTGGTGAATGACCACCCGAACGTGATCGGTCGGTAGGTCCATTGCCCGCACGGCGGCAAGGACGTCGGGGATGGTCGCAATGTGGTCGGCGCCAAAGATGTCGATAACGAGGTCGTACCCCCGCAGGATCTTTTCGCGATGGTAGGCGACGTCGGGCAGGCGGTAGGTGGGCTCGCCGGTGCTTTTCACGAACACGCGGTCTTTCTCGGCCCCAAACTTCGTGCTCCGGAACCATACCGCGCCCTCCCGGTCGTACACCAGGCCCTTTTCCCGCAGGAGGGACAATACCTCGTCGATCTTGCCGTCCTTGTACAGCGTGTCCTCGTTAAAGAAGATATCGTGGTGAACCTCGAGCCGTTCCAGCGTTTTCTTGATGCGGGCAAAGCACCACTCCTCTCCGCGCTTGCGGAAGAAATCGATACTTTCGTTCCTCTTGGCCTCACCGAACTCCTCCTTGATTTCCGCCGCGATGTCCTTGATGTACTCGCCGTTGTACAGCCCCTTTTCCATTTCCACCTCTTCCCCGAGCGCCTGCAGGTACCTGATTTGTACCGAGCGGCCCAGGTTCTGCATCTGCACCCCGGCATTGTTGAAGTAGTACTCGCGTGTGACTTTCCATCCCGCCCATTCCAGCAGGTTGCTGATCGCCGCTCCCAGACAGACCTGCCGACCGTGCCCGGCGTGCAACGGCCCCGTGGGGTTGGCGCTGACCCATTCCACGTTGGCGGACCTGCCGCGGCCCGTATCGACGTTGCCGAACGCCTCCCCCGTCTCCAGGATTTCCGATACGCGGGAAACGACGTAACCGGGGTTCATGCGGATGTTGATAAAACCGGGTCCCGCCGGTTCCACCGTGCTGACCATTGCCGGATCGAGCTCCAGCGCTTCAATGAGGCGCTCGGCGATCTCCCGGGGATTGCTCTTTTCCAGTCGTGCGAGCTGCAAGGCGACATTGGTGGCAAAGTCGCCATGCTGGACTTGCTTGGGTATCTCGAACTGTATTTCCTCTTTCGGGAAATCGATGCCGAGTTTTTTCAACGCGTCATGAAACGCGGTACGGAGGTATTCAACCATGCTTTTAAGTCAGTAAAAGTAAAAAACAGACAGGCGATGCGATTTTGCCCGGCACCCTGTCCTTTCCGGATAAAACCTGCCGCGTGGCTATAGACCGTTGGACAGCTCGCGGGCGGATTTACAGGTCTTCATGTATCTCCTCCACGGGTGCGTCGCCCCAGAGCCTTTCCAGGCTGTAGAACTGGCGCGTGGCAGGGAGAAAGATGTGGGCAACAACGTGCACGTAATCGAGCAACACCCAGTGGAGGTT
>JAJRXL010000525.1 GCA_024276335.1 Bacteroidota bacterium | reverse complement strand
TCTATTGAGCCATTTTTGCTGCTCAGATTTCGGCTCTCCTCTTGCCTTTGACGCTCTATACATCGATATATACGCTCTAACAACATAGCTTTCCCACCAAGAAAGATATGGTTTTGTAGGCAAAACATCCGGATATTTTGAGTTGAATTCTTCATACCAATCTCTTGTGATAATAGAGGAGTTTGACGGAAATAAAATAGAAACAATAAATAATATCATCAGTTGAGAAATTAATATATTGATATTCATTTTTTATCTCCAGAGGATTGGAAAATACATTTTAAAAATATTTTTGGTTATAAGCGTTGTAATGAATATTGCGATATCGTGTTATTATTCCTTTAACGATTTTATAAACAGAAATTTATTGTTTATAAAAAAGTTCGTATTCATTTGTAGTTGGTAAAAATAAATACCTGTACTAACCTGATTTCCTAAATCATTCTTTCCGTCCCAAATCATTGCATGATTACCAGCGGATTGATTTTCTTTGACCAGAGTTCGTATTTTTCGCCCCAGCACATCGTAAATAATAAGCGTTATCTTGGCTCTTACGGGCAATTCGTATCTAATCGTAGTTTGGAGATTGAATGGGTTAGGATAATTTTGCAAAAGCTTAAACTTTTGGGGAATAGAGTTGTCTTTCTCATCCTCGAATGAAGTAACTACCTTTTCTAAAGCAAGTTTTTTTATCGTTTCATAAGTATCAAATTCAGGAGCAAGAGCATCATATTTTTTATATTTTCCAAAGGCACGTCTTGTTGCATCACCTCCCATAAATCCACCGTGAACGGGGTAGACGAATACAATTCCTTTCTTCGCAAAAAAATCATCCGCATCCCTTAAAAATTCCTTTTGTTCATCAGCTGTCAAATTCTGACTAAAAGCCACCATTGGTGATTGGTCTGTGCCCCAATCTATGAATGCAAAAATAGGCAGGCTTCCAAGTTCTGTTCTTGCTTTTGAGACTATTTCATCCCACTTGGCCTCGTTAAGAGATCCGTTTACTATTTCATCATACGAAGGAGCCACCGTAATAAAATCAACATTGGGCGCTGAATAAGGAAGTTCTAGGAAACTATACCACGTCCCAACATAGATGTATTTCCCTTTCGATCGTCCAAATTCATGGATTCTGTCTACTATTGTTGAAGCGGCTACAAAGGATTCCCTTACTGCAGGATGTTTTGAATCATGGGTTAGCCTTTCAAAAAGACGCGCCTGACCAAATAGCCCATCGATCCAAATTGCGTCAGCACCGCAATCAATCAGTTTTTTTACCCGGTTCAGCATAATCTCCTTAAACAAGGAATCAGTTATATCTGGAAAATACCCGCCCAGTCCTATTATTGTGCTCTGAATCTGTTTCTGCAAGTCTTCTTTTGAGATACTAGTTATTCCCCATTTTGCAGGATCCAATGCCATATTATCAACTTCATCTCCCCGATAAATTATATTTGTAATAGGGTCTAACTCTATGAAATTTATTCGCTGTGCAGGTATTGCTCCATTAAAAATTATATCGGGTATTTCTTTCTTTATGATAGAGATGGTATGTTTTAATTGAGAATAGCTATAACCTTCTTTTTCACAATTAAATCCCTTCTTGTTATATTCTTCTAAAATGTCTGTGGGTAATTCCGAACAATTCTCAGCTATGGGCCCCCATATCCAAAACCCCCTAAACACGAAATCGGTACTCGTTTCTTTCAAAATACCGGCAACATCACGTATGCTTCTACCAAATATCTTTCCGTCCGTTACCCTTTCATACAGAGAAGCGACCTTGACATGTGAAAGGTCCTTTTGAGGCACTAGCGTAGGATTTTTAGATGGTGCCACGTTGAGTGCGATCAAGAATGCTACCATTGATATTCCAATCACTATATGGTACCATGAGAATCTGTTCGTCATGATTCTTCCTCCTTTTTACCATAATGAAAACCTTCATAGACATGAATCCTCTATTCCGGTTAACAAAAAACTGTGTTGAGGCGGGGAAAAGGGCATGTAACTTGATAACTAAATTGAACTTGATAAAGGCACAAAACAATCCAAAAAGCAGGAGCGCCGTCGTCAGCTCCAGTTGTTGTGAGCCCCACCCTTGCAAAACCAGTACGGCAATGGTCTCGCGAGAGAGCTATATAGCAAAGATCGCAACAGATACACACGCCAACACTTGCCGCTTCGCGCATCCATAAATCAAGATACAGCAATGCCCTACCCGTTTTTGACGGAAAGAATGTGAAGCGGAAGCAATCTCCGGAAGCCAGGCGACGGGGCTCTTCATAACGCACTTCATCCTTACGAAGCCTCTGTTCTTTATGCGTCGTGTATTTTTCGACATTTGTTAGGGCCGTGTTCGCAACCTTTACGAGTACAGTGGCCCTCGTTCCACTGCCGCACATTTTCACTACGTGCTCGGGCACCTCAACATACGGGTTGATCTCGGAGATATTCACTTTCGCAGTGAAGCTCGTATCTCTGTCCGCCGTGATTTGATTCCGATTCATTTCCATGCTCTCTACGTTTTCCAATGTTAATGAGAAAAATCCTTAGTGTCAAGAAAAACACGAAAAATCCTTACCGGTCCTCTGTCTTGCTATTATAGTAATTGGCAGTGATTGACCCCGTGTCATGGAGATTGCATATGGTCCGGGATCCGAATGCGAGCCTGCCTGATGAAAATTGGATCACTGCGTCTGGTGCCATCAAAGCACCACCCGCACCTGAGGAAATGGGACCCGGAGCTCTCGCTCTTCACCGAAGAGCACCGTAGCTACTACTTCGAGCAGACGCTGGCCTTGTTCCTGACTAGGATGTGAGAACGCACCGGCGTCGGGTCGTGGAAAAGCAGATGCAATGCATATACGGCGGTATCAATATCGAATGCGGCTCAAGGTAAAACTCGGGTTCACCATGGTTTGCGTAACCCATGACCGGAACGCGGCCACAGGTATGGCGGTACGGTTTTTTCGATGAAGCAGTGACGGATCGATGTTTGAAGCCATGGAGGACACGGGGAGCACGGAGATATGGACAAGGCAACAGGGAGGCTGGGTGACAAGAAAAGTCTTGAATTTGAAAATTGAAATTTGAGATGAATTTTCCGCATCTTGATTACAGGTTAGGTGTTCAAACGTTATAACGTTCCAACGTTCGAACATTCCTTTGCCAATCCGGCAATTCAGTGTCGGGACTGGGAAGTCTCCCACAGTTACTGATGAGCCGTTTGTCTTGGTCGTACAATGAACGGGGCCGGCGCATCCAGCAGATATTATAAAAACTCGAACGATCTGAGGAATAGCTGATGAAGAACGCTAAACTGAACATGAATAAATCTGCGTGGTCGGGTCGGATTGTCGCCGTTCAGCCACGAATCCGTCTCATGCGGTCTTTTGATGAGCGGCACCACAGCTACCAGGGGTACGTGCTTCGTGTTGAAGGGACATTCGGGGATGAACCCGGTGGATTCCTGATCGCCATCGGAAAAGCCGCGCACGAAAAACACCGATTCCAAGCAGGCATGGAGGTAAGTGGGCTTGCGGTGCCGGTTCCTGATCCTTGGCTAGAGACAGCAGGATTCTACAAAGTGAGTGGTCTCAAGGTGTTGAAGGGTGCCGAAGGCGAACTCTCGGCTGGTCCGCCGTTCCTCGGGGTGCCACCCGATTTGGAAATCTATCGAAGCCGCGGGCATCGCCGGCTGGCAGCTCAGACCTACGATTCCAACTGCTTGACCTGTATATGGGGTTGCAGGATGCCGGTGGAGATGACCATCGACCACTGGAACCCGTCCGGGAAACAGTACCGCTTCGAAACGTTTTGCTACGGGCCGAAAAGCTGTCCTTTTTATCGGTCCGGACCCAAACGCAAAGTGCCGGGGAGAAAAGGTATGTCCTACACCGAAGAAGACTGGGTTGACGAGGAGTCCACCTCGCACCGGGGTCCGGATGAATGACTGAGGAAGATTGGAGGGCTTTGAAATGGCTTTCCGCTTTTGGCAAAGACTGAAGTTCGCACCCCCTGCCAGCGCCGCTGCGCAACGCATACATCCATTCTCAGTACGGAAAGTACGGCAGACATTCCGCTTCGCCCTTTCCCGAAATGTATTTCGGGACTCAGTGTTGCGCAGTCTTCATTTCATTAAAACCAAAAAGACGTCTTTCAACGTTCAAACGTGCTCTCCAATCCACTACAATTCAGTATCGGGGCTGGGAAGTCCCTCCTACAATTCGCCAATCCGGTAATCCGGTAATTCGCCAATCCGGTAATCCGGTAATTCGCCAATCCGGTAATTCCTACAACCTATCACTTCGGTCTGAATAACCTTTTACTTGCCCTACGTGGTCTACAGGTTCGGGGTAGAGTCCAGAACGAGATTTTGCATTGAAATTGCACTGGCAGAAGAGGAAAACCAGTATTATGTTATGGAGGTTGAGTAATCGACTGAGGCCTTGGTCGATAAAGGCCACGGAATCCCGGCGGGACTCCGAACCCGGTTTCAAACGCTTGCACCGACGGGATACGCCACGTTCAAAAAAGTCCATCCAAAAATGGGGGTGATCACCATGTTACGAAGAAGAAGAGAAGTTACGTTAGCGACCCTGTTTGCGGCGTCTGTTTTGATCGCCGCGCTCGGTTTTGCCGGTGCTCAATCAGGGGAGGCGACGGCGTACGAACCTTCAACGGTGAGCAAGGCGGCCAAGGCGTCGTGGAATTTCGACGACGTTCCCGTTGGAAAACTTCCCCCCGGCTGGAAAGTCGAAGCGACGAACCGGAAGGGTCCCCTGGCGACGTGGAAGGTTATCGTGGACAAGACCGCGCCGTCGGGCGACCACGTCCTTGCCATGACCAGCCCGAACCACACGTTTGGCGGGACCTTCAACATCTGCTGGACGGATGACGTCTCCTTCCTCGACGGTAAAATCCAGGTGCGCTTCAAGGCCGTCAAGGGAGAAGAAGACCAGGGGGGAGGCGTGATCTGGCGGGTGCAGGACAAGGACAATTATTACATCGCCCGTTTCAATCCCCTGGAGAATAACTTCCGCATCTACTATGTGCGCGACGGCGCCCGCAAGACATTGGCAAGCACAAGGATCGCACTGCCCGCCGGGAAGTGGCACACGCTGCGGATCGAACAGCACGGCAACAAGTTTAAGGGATACCTCAACGGAAAGAAGCTTCTCAAGGGCACGGACAATCTGTTCACGAAACCGGGGGGCGTGGGCCTGTGGACAAAGGCCGACGCCGTTACGTCCTTCGACGATTTTTCGGTGAAGGCGCGGAAGTGAAAAACGAAAATCGGGGTATTTACGGGAAAAGAAACGAAGGACCGATCCACGGGCGTGAAGGCCGCCGCTGTTCGGATTCTTGACATGTATTTCGCGGTTTGCCGGACAACCGCGGCGCCTGTTTCAAACCCACGCAAAACGACCCGGCGGAACTTTTGAAGGAGAAAAAACCATGATCGTTACAAGCCTGGGATACAGGTATGCTTTGGTATTGACGGCGCTTTTGATATCCGCCATGACCCTTGTCTCATGTAATGGAAAAAGTGTTTCAAAGACCGTCACGGTCTATGTCTCCGAGGACCAGGTCTTTTCGGAGCCCATACTGCAGGACTTCGAGAAAGAGACGGGTATCAAGGTCAACGCGGTTTATGATACCGAGGAGGCCAATAGCACGGGGACCATGAACCGCCTCATCGCCGAGAAGGACAATCCCCAGGCCGACGTGTACTGGGCCAACGAACCGATCCGAGCCGAAGTCCTCAAGCAAAAGAATGTCACCGCTTCTTACGTGTCGCCGAACGCGGCGGATATTCCTCCCGTGTTCAAGGACCCCGACGGATACTGGACGGGGTTTTCCGCCAGGGCGCGGGTATTCATTGTGCACAACAGTGTCAAGGACAAGCCCCGGAACGTCATGGCTTACGCGGACCCCCGGTGGAAAGGGAAAGCGGTTATCGCCAACCCGCTCTTCGGCACCACGACCGTCGAAATTGCCGCCCTGTTTACGATCTGGGGAGATGACAAGGCCAAGGAATTCATGGCGGCGATGAAACGAAACGAAGTGGCGATCTCGACCAACAACGGCGAAAGCGCCGACTTCGTCGCGGCGGGACAGTATGACTTCAGCCTTGTGGACAGCGACGACGCGGTCAATCGCATGAGGCAGGGGAAGGAGGTCACGATGGTCTATCCGGACCAGGAGGAAGACGGCATTG
Organism: Bacteroidota bacterium; assembly: GCA_024276335.1. Classification (GTDB taxonomy): domain Bacteria; phylum Bacteroidota; class Ignavibacteria; order SZUA-365; family JAADGX01; genus JAADGX01. The sequence goes on along the minus strand of JAJRXL010000525.1, from coordinate 4,711 downwards.
GGTGTTTCATCGTGCCCAACGCGGTCATGCTCATCGAGGGAGCGCCCCACCCGGAGGCGGCCAGGGAACTCATCGATTACCTGCTCTCCCGGAAAACCGAACGGAAGCTGGCCTTTGACGACTGCGCCCAGATTCCCCTGCATCCTGGCGTTCAAACGCCTCCCGAGCTGAAACCCATCAAGGACATCAATGTCATGCGGGTCAGCTATACCGAGGTGGCCGGGAAATTGATTGAAATCCAGCCCGTCTTGAAGGCCTGGATGGAGCTTTAAATGGTAAGGCGGCTGACCCTCGCGTTTGTCGTCATCCTGCTTCTCGTGATCGGCCTGCTGCCCGTGCTCTCGATGTTCGTCAAGAGCGTGATCGCGGACGGCCGTCTCAGCCTGGCGGCGTACGAGGGATTGCTGGCTTCCGTGCGCCAGTGGACACTGATGGGACACAGCATGGTCCTGTCTTCCCTGGTCACGGCGCTCACGGTCGCGGTCGGTGTGCCGCTGGGAATACTCCTGGGGAAAACGGATTTACCCTGGCGCAGGTTCTTTACGCTTCTCTTCGTCGTTCCCCTGCTCATTCCCCCGTACATCGTCGCGGTCTCGTGGTTCGATCTCCTGGGCAGCGAAGGACTGCTGGCGCACGTGCTCGGCGCCTCCGCCACGCGGACAACCGCCCGCCTCCTCTTCGGTCTCCCGGGATGTACCGCCGTCCTGTTCTCGATCTTCCTGCCGATACCTATGATGCTCACGATGATCTTCCTGCGGACGATCAACCCGCGGCTGGAAGAGGCCGGGCGGCTGGTTGCGGGGTGGCGCGGAGTAATGAAGGAGATCACGATTCCCCTCGTTCTGCCCGGCGTCCTGCTTTCCGCCATGCTGGTTTTTCTCCTCAGCTTCGGGGAATTCAGTGTGCCGAATTTCCTGCGCTACGACGTTTTCCCCGTGGAAAGCTTCACGCAGTTTTCCGCCTTCTACAACTTCAAGGCCGCCACGGCCGCCGCCGTACCGCTTGCCGCCGTCACGCTGATCCTCCTTCTCGCGGAGTCCGCCTTCCTGCGTGAAAGGACGTATCAACTGCGCCCGTTTCCCGAACGGGAGCGCCTGCCCTTGATAAGGCTTGGGACACATCGCAGGTGGCTGTTCGCGTCTGCCGCGATAGCTGGGCTGGTCATCGTGATCGTTCCGCTGGTTGTTCTCGTCATACAGTCCGCCGGCATAGACGCGTACGCCGAAGCGCTGGACAGGGCGGGGGGCAGCTTGCTGCGAAGCCTCGCGTATGCTGTCGCCGGGGCCACGCTTCTCACCTTCCTGGGTTTCTTCACGGGCTACCTGGTACAAACGAAGGCGTTGAGGTACTGGCGGTCGGTGGATTCCCTGACGATTTTTCTCTTCGCCCTTCCAAGCACGGTGATCGGCATCGGTCTGATCAGCCAGTGGAATACGCCGTGGACGAACTTCATCTACGGCACGCCCGTGATCATCATCCTCGGTTACCTCGCCAAGTACACGGCCCTGACCAGCCGCATCTCCGTCACGCAGCTCGCGCAAATCCCGCCCTCCATGGAAGAGGCCGCACGGGTCGCTGGGGCGGGATGGTTTCGCAGGATGGCGTTTATCGTGGCGCCGCTGGCCCGGCGCGGCCTGGTAGCGGGCTGGGTGGTGGGCTATATCTTTTCGTTGCGGGATACCGGCATCACCATGCTGGTTTACCCGGCGGGGCACGAGACCCTGCCGGTACGCATCTTCACGCTCATGGCCAATGGATCGCCGCAGCTCATCGCCGCCCTGTGCATGGTTATGATAACCGCCACGCTATTGCCGGCCGGAATCGCGTGGATGGTCCCGGCAGTTTTAAAGAGAAAGGTGATCGGATGAAAATCGTCGGCATGGACGCCGTGTCCAAGTTTTATAACGGGGAAAGAGCCCTGGACAACGTCTCGCTGGAAATCGAGGAAGGAGAACGCATCGTTATTCTCGGCCCGTCCGGTTGCGGCAAGACCACGATCCTTCGGTTGATCGCGGGCTTCATTGCGCCGGACACGGGCGCCATTTCCATTGCGGGAGAGCTGGTTTCCCGCGACGGGCGCATCTTCACGCCGCCGGAGCGGCGTAACCTGGGCATGGTGTTCCAGGATCTCGCCCTCTGGCCCCATCTCAGCGTGAAGGGGAACATCGAGTTCGGCCTGAAGGCCAGGGGTATTCCAAGGGAGGAAAGGAAGCGCAAAATACGCGAGGTGCTGGACCTCGTGGGCATGGCGGGTTACGCGGACAGGAAGCCCGCCGAGCTCTCGGGGGGGCAGCAGCAGCGCGTGGCCCTGGCCAGGGCGCTGGTGCTTGAGCCCAGGGCGCTCTTGATGGACGAGCCGCTCTCCAGTCTCGACCTGGAGTTGAACATCCGCCTGCGGAAAGAGATTCTCCGGCTCCAGGAAAAACTCGGGTTCACGATGGTTTACGTGACCCACGACCGGGACGAGGCCGCTGACATGGCGACGCGGGTTGTTTCCATGAAGCAGGGACGGATCGAGGTTTGAAGCCACGGAGATATGGACAAGGAGACAAGGAGACAAGGAGAGGGAGTGACAAGGAGAGTCTTGAATTTGGAAATTGAAATTTGAGATTTGAAAATGGCGCTTCTTGAAAGGAGCTACATTTCAGTGAAGGTAGAAGAGCTGGATAAGATTGAACGTTCAAACGTTATAACGTTCCAACGTTCGAACGTTCTCGCCGAATACCTGTGACCTCTCACCCCGGCCTGCCTGTTTGACATCTCGTCTTTGAATGATATATTCTTTATCCGACAGCCCTTCATGCGCGAAACAGGCTTTAGTGTAACAAGCGTCAACTACAAGCTGGAAGATTTGTTGGCAAAGGGGAAGCTGCCGCAATGAACATCACGCTCGAACAGTTGCAGCAACTCGTATCCGGTGGCGAAGACAGCACCCGCTAATTCAAGGCGGATGTACGCAATGCCGCATCTCTGGCGTCTGAAATGGCGGCCTTCGCCAACTCCGAAGGCGGGATCATCCTGATAGGCGTTACGGATAACGGCTCCATTGTCGGACTTTCCCAAAGGGAAGTTAACCGAATCAATCAGATCATCAGCAATGCGGCCAGTCACCTGGTCCGGAGTCCGTTGACGGTGCAAACCGAGAATGTGGCCGTGGAAAAGGATCAGGTTGTTATTGTACTGACTATACCCAGTGGGTTGGATAAACCCTACTTCGATAAAAACGGTGTGATCTGGCTTAAAGTGGGCGCTGATAAACGACGGGTGAATTCGAAAGAAGAGTTGCGACGCCTGTTTCAAATGACCGACCAGTTCCATGCTGATGAGCTTCCGACAAAGGCGGGGATTGAGGCGTTGGATAAGTTGCGATTCCGGGATTTCCTGCGCGATGTACATAAACGCGATTTTCCTGACGACCAAACGGAAGTGATCCAATTGCTGCGGAGCATGAATCTCGCAACTGACGACGGCATGCTGAATTTGGCCGGGGTGCTGATGTTTGCAGAACGCCCTGAATGGATCAAGCCCCAGTTCGTGGTGAAAGCCATCCGTTATCCGGGCAACGAAATCCACATCACCGACTATGTCGATACTGAGGACTTTACCGGCCCACTGCAAAAAGTCTTCGATGATGCCATGGCATTTATCATGCGGAATCTTCACAAAGTGCAGGCGGGACGTGGAGTGAATGCTCCCGGACTGCCTGAAATTCCTGAAAGCGTATTCGAGGAGCTCCTGGTGAACGCGTTGGTGCACCGGGACTACCTGGTGAACGCACCCATCCGGTTGTTCATATATGATAACCGGATTGAGGTCGTCAGTCCCGGCCACCTCCCCGACAATCTTACCGTGGAAAAGATACTGGCGGGGAATTCCAATATCCGTAATCCGATACTCGTTTCTTATGTTGCTAAGGGGTTATTGCCTTACCATGGTTTGGGTTCCGGCATTAAACGTGCCCTCGATGCCTGGCCACGAATCGATTTTACCGACGACCGTGACGGATGCCTGTTTACAGCCACGGTTCATCGAACTCCGGTCGAGGAATTGTCACTGGCTAAGGCGTCACCGACAACGTCGGAAAAACGTCGGAAAAGTGTCGGGAAAACGTCGGAAAAGATTCTTGAAGTATGTCGGGAAAATAGCTCGGTCACCATCTTCGAACTGGCGGAGATACTCGGTGTGACAGAGCGGTCCGTAGAACGCAATATCAGTAAACTCCAGGCAGCCGGTCTGCTGCGAAGGGTCGGTGGAAGAAAAGAAGGCTACTGGGAGGTTATAGAGTAATGAACCGTCGCAAGAAACTCATCGAAGTCGCCCTGCCGCTCAAGAAAATCAACGAGCAATCGGCCAGGGAAAAATCCATCCGTCATGGGCATCCGTTCACCCTGCATTTGTAGTGGGCGCGGCGGCCGCTGGCTGCCTGTCGGGCCGTGCTTTTTGCCAGTTGGTGGACAACCCTTCCGGTGACCCGGCTTATCGCCGACCCGACGGAAGTGTAGATGACGAGAGGGATAAGATTGAACGTTCAAACGTTATAACGTTCCAACGTTCGAACGTTCTCGCCGAATACCTGTGACCTCTCACCCAGGCCTGCCTGTTTGACATCTCGTCTTTGAATGATATATTCTATCCTTGATTATCCCGATTTGTCCGGGTGAAAAAGCCATTCGCGACAGGACCATGGCAAACCTCCCCATCGAGCGCATAG
>JAJRXL010000524.1 GCA_024276335.1 Bacteroidota bacterium | reverse complement strand
GCAAATATCCACGGTCGTATCCGCGGAGAATCTGGAGACTGAAACGTTCCACGTAATGGTGTCCCTCGAGAAGGGGGCGACGGGAGGCAATGTGATCGCCGGTAACCCTGACACGGTGCTCAGGCCGGGCGGCAGGAAGACACGGATGCTGCCTGCGGGAGTTGATGTTGGGCCGGTGTTGTTGATCACGACGGTGAACGGGAAGGGTCGTGGCGTGTAAGCGCCGTTGTCAACACGCAGGCTCTCCGGGTGCAAGCACGTGATTTCGAGTGAACCGGGTGGAAGGGTTTCCACGCAGATCGACCTTGTGCACGAGGAAGCAGTGACCCCCTGGCCGGTTGCGATGATCGTGGCCGAATCGCAGGAGGCCTGGTCACGCGCCAGCGCGCGCACGCGCCAGGTCGCGTTTCGTACTTCTCCGGGAGCCATGCCGCCGATGTCGCGCCGTATCGCGTCCAGCGCCACGAGGTTGCCGGACAGGGCGAGATAAAGCGATACATCGCGGACGGTCGTTGTACCGGTGTTTTCAACCACCGCGGAAATCAGTGCGGGATCGGGGATGTACACGCCGCTGACGGCGCGGATGGAATCGGGGGCTGAACAGCGGAGTTGGACGGATGTGCCTCCGCTGGCTTCGATGTACACCCATCCTTCGCAAAGGATAACGCCGCCCTCGGTGCTCATGGTCATGATCCTGATACTGTCCCGCCCGGCCACGAGGTGAGGAAGGGTTGTCACGTAAAATGTTACGGACGCCGTATCTCCCGGTGTGAGCGCGGAAGGCAGTTTCCTCATACTTGTTTCTCCCGAAACCGGGCTGAAGCCACCGGATGGCAGTAGGATAACAATCACACCATCGGCAGAGGCGAAGCCGTTATTGGTAATGGTTACCCTGACCGCGACGGGGTCGGGATTGTACGCGCCGTTGTCAAAACGTATGGTATCGGGGAGAGACACAGTGCATGACAAGGAGACCCCGCTGGTGCCCTGGACATAGATCGCCTTGGTACACCTGATGGTGTCTTTCCCCGGTTCGAACGCGATGACCTCGATACGGCGATACCCGGATTCCTTGCGGGGCACGACGCTGATTGTCCAACTGTGCGTCACTGCAAATCCGGGCGTGATGGGAGAATCCAGGTTCACCTCTTCCCGGCCTGAATTTAACACCAACCCGTCCGAGAGAATGATTCGCGCTTTCATACCGGAGCGGTCGGTTACTCCGAGGTTCCTCAATTCGATTGCCACCGTGAAGGGATTGGGTTGGAAAGTACCGGTCGAGCTGTTGTATAGGATCGTGTCCGGCGTCGAGCAGAACAGTACCAAGGGGGATGGCACGGGAGGGATGAACACGGATGTCGCGCAGGCGCCTTGCTTCGCGCCGTCCTCGGTGATAGTGACCCGCAGTCTGGCGTTCGTTGACGAAGTCTGGGGTAAGCCGCGCACGTCCCAGGAGAGAATCGTGTCGGCGCCGGGAGCCAAGTAACCCGATGGGATTGTCTGGGCGGCGGGCGAAAGGAGCTGGAATTCAGCTTGAGAGTTTAGCGTCGCGGTAATATCGCCGGCGAACGCGTTGCCCCGGTTAGAGACCCGGCAACTGACCCGAAGGGGATCCGGCAGGTAACCGGTTCCATCCGTCTCCAATTTCAGCGAGTCGAGCGCAATCAGCGAGCAGTTCAGGACAGACTGGCCCGCCGCGGGAACGATGACGTATTTGTTGCATTCGACGGTGTCGAAGTTCTTTCCGATGATTCGAACCGCGATGGCCAGCGATCTCTTGCGTCCCAGTCTTCGCACGTGCACCGTCCAGGAAACAGGGTCGGATCGAACTCCTGCCTGCAAGGGCGACGGCGTAATGCTTAATGTATCCGGCTGGCTTACCGGATCGAGTTCGCATTCCGGCGGCAGGACAATGACCGCCCTGGGTTCTTCCGCTTCCAGTCCGCCGGTGTTTAGGACGGTCGTGGTCACGGTGAAAGGATTCGGCGCGTACGTCAGGGAGTCCAGGTCGACGGCCAGGGAGTCGGGCGCCGTACAGAAGGGCATTATCGTCGGGGCGGGAATTGCCGGGATGATCACTCTCACCGTGCAACATGCCGGTTTGGCGCCCGGGGCGGAGATACAGATTTCGACATCGTACATTTTCTGTTCCGTGGTTCGCGGATGGACGACGAGAAACTGCACGATCCCCTTTTGGTCGTGAGCAAGTGTGGAAGGCTGAACAGATTTGGTCGCTGTCTCTCCCGGGGCAAGCTCGAGGCCGGGCGGAAGGGAGATCGTTGCCTGGACGGAAATCGCCGGGGCGCCGCCCCTGTTCACGATTTCGGCTCCGATACGGAACGGCATGGGGACGTACTTTCCGGACTGTACCCGTATGGATTCCACGCTGCACTGCAACCCGAGGATGGCGCCTTGCCTCTCGATAAAAAGAGTTCGGCAACACGTCAAGGAGGGATGGTTGTCGGCAAGTATGTCGATACAGACCTGGAGCGAGTCGCTGGTGTAGCGCGGTAATATCCTGGCTGTCCATTGAACGACGGCGGTGCCGCCGGTGGAAATCGTGGAAGGCGTAACGGCAACACCAGTGTCTCCACTGACGAGTTCGACTCCCGCCGGCAGCCGAAGGTGCGCGCGCACGTTCGTCGCCTCGCGTAGCCCGATGTTCTGGAGCTGGGCCGTGATAGTGATCTCGGCGGGGGTGTATTGGAACGCGGTTGTATCCCATGAAACGGAAACGGGTACGTCGCAGTCTAGTCGGAGATCGGGTTTTCGGGAATTGATGAAAATAGCTCCCGGTTTGCCGTTGTCCTGTTTCAGGCACCCCGCCTTGAAGGTGGCCGTGGTGAGCTGAACGGGAACGTCCTCATCCTGCGCGGGATCACCTGCGCGGAACTGGAGGCTCATCAAGACGGTGCCGGATGGCAGGATTTTCGGCGGTCCTTTCAGCGATATCGCGGCGCCGCTGGGTATCGGTGTGATGGTGGGAGTAAAACCCTCGGCCAGGTGACCGCTCGTAGTGATACCCGTCAGGGTAACGTGCGCGTTGTCGAAGATAAGCTGGAAGTCGAACGGATACAGGACCCGGCCGGGTTGCTCCGGTTCGAAGCGAAGCAAAAGCTCACCGTCTTCGTTGGCGTTGATGACGGTAGTATCCAGGGCAAGCGTGATAGAAGTAAGCGTAGAGAGGTCGAGAGGCGCCGTGTAGTACAGGGTATCTCCCGCTGATCCGGAGCAGCCGTTGAACCGAAGGATCACCTCTCTGGTGGAGCCGTCCTTGCACGGGGTGGAAGAGGTGTAGCTCAACGTGCACGGGTCGAAATGGGTGGCGAGAAGCGAGTACAGTTCCCGGTACGCGGCGTCCATTTCATCCTGGTTTTCGGCAAGGTAATATTTTCCGCCCGTCAGTTGCGCAAGCAGCTTCAGGAATTGCTCCATCAAACTGTTGTAGTACTTGATGCGAGGATCGGTATATACCACGACGACGTATGCCTGTACGTTTGAATTCCGGGCTGCATTGATAACAGCGAAAAAACCGGAGACGTCGAAAAGCGCGTCGGCGGTGACAGTGAGAACGAGGTATCGTTTCAATCCGGAGGCGCTTGTCTTCAAGTCGTTGATTGCTTTCGCTATGGTGTTCAGGGAAATCGAGCCGTTAGGGTTGAGCTTGTCAATACCCGCCCGGAGGGCAGGCTTGTTGCTTGTCAGCTTGACCAGGACGTCCGGGTCTCCGACCACGTTGCCCACGTCGGTGCCGCTCTGCCACGCGCGGAAATTCCCCACGAAGGCCTTATAGACCGCTTTCATCTTGGTTACGGCGAACGCGGGCATCTCCTGCCTGCGGTCCCCGATCAT
>JAJRXL010000523.1 GCA_024276335.1 Bacteroidota bacterium | reverse complement strand
CAAAACGGAACATAGTCCACCAGGGGCGTCTGACAATCCGCGCAGATTGTTGCTGAATCCTGATACTCCGAGTGACATTTAGGACAATACTTCATGTTGATCTCCCGCGTGATTTGAGGATGGTTGTTCTTTAGTCGTGGTAGTTTTCCAGAAGAAATAAGTGGATACAACGAAAACCAAAAGCCCGGCAATCAAGTTGCCTAACAGAACCAGGGTGGAAATGTCTCCGCCGGTTTCGGATGGAGTAATGATGGACTCCGTTCCCAGGAAATATAAGAATATTGCGGCAATGGCGTTATTGGTGAAGTGCGCGATGACCGACAGGAAAATGGATCCTCCCCGCCATACGATGAAGCTGAAATAGGTGCCCAGTATGACAAGCGGTACAAAGGCGAAGGGATTGAGATGAAACAACGCGAAGATCGTTCCGCATAACAAAAGCGCCCATTTCAACGGAAGGCTTTTCTCGAAAGCGCTTTGGACGGCTCCACGGAACACGCTCTCTTCGCAGATGGCTGGAGTGACCGCGATCACCAGGATCACAAAGGTCAACTCCAGTGGCGAATCGGCGTACACGAGCTTCGCGTACAGCTCGTTGATCATCTTGCGAATACTTTCTATCAACGGCTTCAGTGAATCCGGGGTAAGGTAATTCTGGAGTACATATTCCTGGGCGAAAAGATAGACCTGGAGGATGATTTGCAAGGACGCTACGGACAGGATGACCAACAGCACCGGCCGCCATCCCGGCGCGCGAATCCGGAAATGCTTGCGAAGGTTCCACCCGTTGAGGTGCACGAGCCAAATACTCGGTATCAACATGAAGATGACTTGCCCGATCAGTGACGTGGTTCGCATCAGGTTGACGTTCTCCTTGGTCACGGTCGATCCCAGAAACAGGTAGGTCAGGATACCGCCGACAACCTGGTACAGGAAAAAGACGACGACGAGGATGATCAGACCATAGGCGACGGGCGAAATCTGGCCCCGGAAACGCCACAACGATCGTTCTCCGCCCGGTGCGTTGTTTCCCGGCACGGGGCCCTGGGGGAAATCGGTCATGCTAGATGATCTCCGATTTTCACGAGAATCATTGCTGCCAACAACGGAATCATGATCTCATGGTGACCAACGAACATATACCCTTCTCCGCCGTCTTTCGTCGGGCGTTCGACCACGTTTACACGCGGTCGGTAATGATCGATCATATCGAAATTCGCAGTCAAAAAATGGTAAGCCTTGTGCCCGAGGTTGCGGGCGATGGTCAACGCTTTTAAGAAGATCTCGGGCAGTATCACCGCGGAACCGATGTTCAAAACCGCCCCGCCCTTCTCCAGTGCGGCCACCGAAGCGGTGAAGATCTGGAAGTCCCGGTAAGTCATTTCACCGGTGACTCCTCCATCCATCCCTGGTTGCTGGTGCACGATATCGGTCCCAATGGCCGCGTGCACGGTAACCGGAACGTTCAACCGGACACATTGGGCGAGAATAGAAAAATCAAGATGAGGCGCGCGGTCATCCAGCAGTTGTTTTCCGAGGGCTTCTCCGTACCCGACGTCGTCGTCCGGAAGGTGCACGGCAAGAGTTCCGTTGATGAATTCACCGGTTTCCCGCGACATGCCGAAGCTCCCGTCGGTGATTGAGGCGGCGACATCCTCCGAGGTGACCCCGAAGAGGGCGGTTTCGCAATCGTGAATGGCGGCGGCGCTGTTCATGGCAACATGACTGATCACCCCACGCCGCAGCAGGTCCGTGATGAGAGGAGATAACCCGACTTTTACAACGTGGGCGCCCATCATGATGATGCGCGGCGCGCCGTTTTTCATCGAGTCCGCAATCACTGAAACCACGTGGCGTAAATCGCGCGCTCGTAAAATATCCGGAAGGGAATCGAGAAAGATTGAGAGGGAATCATGCGCAGGGTCAATGGGCCTGGCAAATCGTTCGATCTCAACCTTGCTGTGTCGTTCCTTGATGGAAAACGTACGAATCTTGGAAAAATCTAACCGCTTGAACATTCTCGTTTACGAATTTTGTCGGTTACGTATCTGAAAACCAATGTACAAGCTTTCGATACATTGCCCAACAGCATGGGTGAATTGATGCAGTAATTCAAGGCAGGGAGGTGCGCCTCAGTCGCCGACTTTTCCGCGAAGGGGAGAGCGTACGCCCCGGTATCGAATAAGTTCTCCGACGATGGACCCGATGGGGATTTCCGCTTTGACCTGAACGGGAATTTTTCGTTCGTCGTCCGACACCCACACGAAGATACGTCCACTGGCCTTGAATAATCCACCCTCCGAAATAAGAGGCTGCAAAATGATCGTTTTGAATGTTCCGGCTTCGACGTCGATTTCCTGCCGTCCAAGGTACTTGACGCCCAACGTGTACGTCGAATCCTTGTAGAAATTCTTCAACCAGACTTTTTGGCCGGGGCGGAAGCCGTCGAAATTCATCGTGCGCACGTAAAACAGCGCGGACATGATATCTTGCACGTAGAGAGGAATATCGTAGTTCTTGTCTTCCGTAATTGCTTTCCGCGTATAGTGATCGAAGGATACGATGAAGTCGCGGGAATATCCGCCTTCCCTAATGTGCTGTTCGAACTTCCAGGGGAAAATCCCGCGCGTATCGATGTAGGTCTCGTACCGGTCACGGACTTTGTAAAACACGTCGAAAAACGGTTTGCTCTTGACGTGGAAAAGAACATGGTAGCATTTCCGGCCCCTGATCGTACGGTACCCGGGTATGCTGATGGTTGCTTCGCCCGCGGTGACGAACCCGTAATTCACATCGTAAACGAGTTCCTCGCCTTTTGTAGACGCCCGGTTTTCGATGGTCCGAAAGGAAGGAGGTGTTTTCAATGAATCGAGCGCGGGTGAAGCCCCGCCGTATCGTTCGGCTCCGCTTCCCGCCTGGCAACCCAGGTATAACATCAGGAACCCGATTGCATGTGTAGTGATCCGCATGGTCATTCTCCCGGTATTTCGTTAGAGGATTTGTACGGATCAAAGGGCGCATTCGTTCCATCCAGCAGGGTACGCACCGCCCGGAAGACATTTGCCACCTTGATATCGCGCATTTCACCGGAATGCGGGTACACGATTCGGGCGCGCCTGGTCAAAGGAGCCCATCGTCGCGCTCCCGTAACTCCGCCCATGGCGGGGTAGAGCCCTACCACGGCCGTTCCCGCGGCAGCGGCGAGATGCAATGGTCCCGTCGAATTGCTGACAAACACCGACGCTTGCTCGAACACCGCGGCCAGTGTCGCCAAGTCGACCGGTGGTATCAACGGAGAAGAGGATCGCGGCGCCCCGGCGGCCACCGCCCGCATCAGCGCTTCTTCGTGGCGCGCACCCGTTACGACGACCCGAACCCCGGGAAGGCGTTGGGCGATGAGCGCAGCCAGGTCGCGAAAGCCTGTTGCGTCCCAGGCTGCTGCCGATTTTCCGGTCCCGGGATGCAGAACAATGAATTTTTCCGATGCTTGACCGATATGCCGCAACGCGGCGCGGGCGCGTTCGCGCAGCTGGTCGTCAATTCTCAAGCGAGGGAAGGGGGGCTCGTCAACATCGATGCCCAGTTGCCGCAGCAAGTGAGCATTGTATTGCGCTTCATGGAATTCCGCGTGCTTGCGATGCTCGAAATGCCGATGGGTAAAGCGATACGCGTACCACCTGTACCCCGTGCCAACGCGAACCGGGATGCGCGCCCGGCGGGCGGCCAGTGCAAGGTCGGGGCGGGGAAAGGCGAAGACTACGGTGGTGAATTCACCCCCCGCCATGAGTTGCTCCCATCTATTCCGATTGTCTTTGCTGAACTCGAGCACATCATCCACGTCTCCCGCGATCGACAAGATGGGGGCCGGGTATGTATCGACACCATAGCACACCTCTGTGCGCGGATCGTGGCGTTTCAACGCACCGGCAATCGGCAGGGATAGGAGAACATCGCCAAGGCGGTCGGTGCGCAGAACGAGGACGCGATCGGGCATTACTTCAGCCGCTCTATCGCCTCCCTGGCCCTGGCGGCGTTATCATCCCCGGGATGCGTATCGATCAGCTTTTCCCACACCTCGCGCGCTTTGTCGAATTTATCCTCAGAGGCATAAAGCGCGCCGAGGTTGTACATGGCAGTGGCGTTATCGGGTTCGATGCTGAGTATTTTTTGCGTCAGTTGCATCGCCTTGTCGCGGTCGCCGATCATGAAATGCGAGACGGAAAGATCCAGCATGGCATTGACCGAGGTCGGATTCGCCTTGAGATACATGTTGAAGTACTTGATCGATTCCTCGGCCCGGTGACCATCGCGAAGCAAGCGCGCCAATTCCAAAGCGGATTCCAAGTCTGAGGGATCTTTTTCGACGATCTCTTTCAAGTCATCAACGCGTTTGTAGTAATCCTCGCGGACATTCGCCGCGCTCGGGCCCTCAGCGCCGGGAGCTCCATCCTGCTGCGCATCCATTTCGGGATGTCCCTCGGGTAAGCCTGCGGCTGCGTCCCCGGGCGCCGGTGTGTCCTTGTCGAACGCGAGAAACAATACTACTCCGACAAGGACTACGGCAAGCGGAAGGTATAGGTATTTCATGTTCATGATCATCTCCTTAAAAACTCGATACACCAGGAATTAAAAGTACGAATTTTACCGATATAACGTTGAACACAAAAGTCGCCCCCCCGTCTTCTATCCGATGGAAGGGAAGAGATATTTGGGGACTTCTTGATTGACAAGGTGCCGGGAGCTATCTTTTACTACCCAGCGAAGGGGTAGTTTTATGGCATTTCTCGTAACTGCGCGAAAATATCGTCCCCAGCTTTTCAGTGAGGTCGTCGGACAGGAGCATATCGTCAAGACGCTGGTAAACGCGATTCGATCCAATCGCATCGCCCATGCATACCTGTTCTGCGGTCCGCGGGGAATCGGGAAAACAACGACGGCTCGGCTGTTCGCCAAAGCGATCAACTGCCCTGACGTGCGCGAAGCCGAACCGTGCAACACGTGTGAAACGTGTCTCCAGATTTCCGAGGGTCGCCATATCGACGTCCTGGAAATCGACGGAGCGTCCAACCGGGGAGTGGGAGAGATCAGGAACCTGCGCGAGGGCATTCGGTACGTTCCCACCAGCGCCAGGAACAAGGTGTACATTATCGACGAAGTACACATGCTGACACCGGAGGCGTTCAACGCGTTGTTGAAAACGCTGGAGGAACCGCCTCCGCACGTGATTTTCATCCTCGCCACGACGGAGCCGCACAAGCTGCCCCCAACGATCATGTCGCGATGCCAGCGGTTCGATTTCCGACGCATGCGGGTAGACGAAATCGTTTCACAATTGCAACATATCGCGCAACAGGACGAGATCTCCGTCGAAGAGGACGCATTGGTGACCATCGCCAGGAAGGCGGACGGCTCCATGCGCGACGCCCAGAGCATCTTCGACCAGATCGTTTCGTTCAGCGAAGAAGGCATCACGAGCGCCGCCGTACGCGACGTGCTGCACCTGGTGGACCGGGAATATTTCTTCCGGTTAACCAATCTCATCAAGGAAAAGGATACCAGAGGCGGATTCACATTCGTTGAGGATGTGGTGAGCAGTGGATACGACATACAAGAATTTCTGGTTGGCGTGGAAGAGCACCTGCTGAATCTGTTCGTGGCCCGCAGTACGGGTGAAACGCGCTTGATTGAAACAGGTGAACAGGAACGGGAGCGATACCAGCAGGAAGCGCACAACTTCCCGGAAAGCGATCTGCTCCGTCTTCTCAACATCGTTTCGGACGCGAAGCAATCCATCCGGTTTTCCAGCCAACAGCGGATCGTGTTTGAAATCGCGGTGATGAAGATGATCAAGATGACCAGCACCGTTGAGCTTCACGATCTCATCAACAAACTGGGTTCATCGCCAGATGCAGCTCCTGCGAAAAGTCCGCGAGGCGGTTCGGGCAATGCAATGGTTTCACCGGGCCTGTTCAACCAGGTTGCCGAGCCGGGCAAGAGAGAATATGGCACGCGGAAGCATACGTCTCCTCCCACGCCGGTTTCGACGCAGGGCAAGGTTGAACCGGTGTTGGGCAGTATCGCGGAGCGGTGGACACAGTTTGCAAAGAATATCCAGTCGAAGAAACGCACCCTGGGGTTAAACCTCGGACTCTGCACACCGGTGACCGTCACGGGCGAGAACGTCAATATCGCCTGCAACGATGAGTTCTGCATGCAGCATCTGAGCCAGGAATACGAGCTTATCCGAAAGCATTTCCAGGAGTACTTCGGAATAAGCCTTGTGCCGCGTTTTCACGTCGCCCAGGACACTTGCCCCGACGCACCCACACCCGCATTCCCGTCCGATCCGCCGCATCCCATCGTGAAAACGATTATTGACGAACTCGACGCCGAATTGCTTCCGTAACTGCATACACGGCGCACTACGTTTTTCTACGACTTACTATCAAGAGCTATGTTTGAAAAAAAGATCAAAGCCATCGTGGGCGATATTTCTAGGAACGCCCAGACCAAGTTCCAGTGCTATATATCTGTCGAGACGACGGTAGAGGATATCGGCCTGATCCAGGCCGGGACTCTCGTCGCGGCGGAGAACATCTTCCATCACACGAAGAACCCGCGCTATTGCATCCTGCAAGTCATTTCTTCCTTTCCGGAGAAACAGGCCCGGCGAAGCGTAGGCAAAATCCAGCTCACGTGCCAGGCCGCGCCTCTCGGCATCGAGCTTCGCATAGAGAAACCGCGTGCGAAAACACCTGTCGTGGAGATCGGCGCCGCCGATACCGTGCCGTTGTACGAGGCGGAAGCTTTCGTGCTCGACAGCGATATGACCCGGACGGTTTTACATCATCTCGCCCCGGAAAGTCGGAGCAAAGAAAACGGATCCCGGATCGATATCGGCACGTGCGCCACCAACCCGGATGTCAACATCGGCGTAGAGGCGATGTCGCTCATTCGCGGCAATGTCGCCATCGTGTCCGCCAAGCCGCGGGCACGGACTTCTATTACCAATACCTTAGTGCACGCCCTGCTTCAAGGTACGGGACGCCACGTTCACATCGTGTACTGCGACGTGAATTACACCGGCACGCTCTCCCTTGCACACGAGTTCGGTGAAAACGATCACTCCATGTTGCTCTGCCTGAATGATCGGTTTCTTCCCTCTTCCGTTTTCAGCGCGTTGCGAAACCAATCGGATCGACAAATGTTCAAGCGGGCGGTGTTCGATTACCTGGACATGATGATTCTTCCCAGTATCATGGAAAACCGGCGAAGGGATTTCACCTATCCCCTTGCCAATGCCATGAGAAAAAACCGCGTCAGCGTCTATCGGCCTCACGAACCGACGGTCAACGAGTTCATCAATGAAATCAGGGTTGACCTCATTGACGGCCTGGACGAAGACGGCATCACCATCGTGAGCGAGCTGATGAACGGCATCGCCAATCATTTCCAGGGAGAACGATTCAACGAACGCAACGTGGCGGATATCATCGATATGATCGACGAGACCAGCCAGGATGTAAAAGCCCAGTCCGTCCGGCGCACGCTCCTGGATTTACGCAACGAGATCCAGACACAGTTCGAGTCCATATCCAAGGACATCCCCGCGTCGGCGCGGGTCACGGTCGAAGACATGGTCAGACGTTTGAACAGCGAGCATCATTCAAGCCTTACCATCGCCCAGGGACAGCGCGGCACGGATATTCTGCGTTTCGTGAGCACCATCCTGCAACGCCTGACCGAGGAGCGCCTCCAGCACCTGAAGACCCGCACCCCCGTCCTGTTCATCTTCAACAACGCCGACGAGTATTTGACGCGCAACGGCGGCGCCTACAGGGAAACAGGCACGGAACGTTTCGTGGATATTTTAAATACCATGCTTACGGCTGGAAGGCGGCACGGGATCGGGTTCGCCCTGACACTGGAAAACGCCGCCTCGCTCGATGCGTACCTCGCTCGGAAAATCCAGGCGTATTTCATCGGTCCCATTCGCTTCGTCGATGATCTCCAGCAACTGGAGAAATTGTTAAACGTTTCACAAGATTTGATCCAGGATGCGGTAACATTCGAAGACGGTTTCTGTTTCTATACGAATTCCGAGAGCCCGTACCAACGGCGGGTACCGCTTCCCGTGACCTTCCCGACCAACATTCAGACCCTTCATGATTTTCTGGACGCATTCCTGGCTAAGCAGGAACAGCTTCGCCAGGAGCGTGAACGGGAAGAACGCGAAAGGAGAATCCGGGAAGAACAAAATCGCCAACAGGAGAAAAAAGTACGCCGGGATTCCGACTCAAGACGGAAACGGGAACCGGAATCCTCTGCGGCGGCCGGGCCTGATTCCTCCTCTCAGCACGAAGAGGAATCGCAGGAAGCAACGGCACGATCTTCTTCCCGCGCGTCCCGGTCGCGGCGGCCCACGCGTTCGAGAAGTCCGGAAGCATCTTCCGCTTCCTCCGCCTCCGGCGAAGAAACCGCGGAACACGACGATGCACAACAACGAGAAGAGCGTGCGACAAGAACCGGCAGGTCGCGCGGCTCACGGTCGGGACGGCGGACACGTTCTCGAAAACCGGCTTCTTCTACGGGGTCAAGTGAACAAGAACGGCAGGGAACCGCGACGGAGGCAAACACGGTCCCCGCTGATGAGCATGAATCGGAACCCGCAACAGCCCCGGACGAAAGTGGTGAGACGGAAAGCGTGAGATCGAGCTCCACGGCCCGGCGATCGTCACGCTCAGGGCGACGACCGCGTTCCAGGAAACCGGATTCCTCTTCCGACTCGCCCGGGGAGCAGCAGACAGCGGCGGCGGAGGAAAAGTCGGATCGCCCGTCGACGAGCGAACCTGAACCGGCTTAAAGCGCAAGCGACAGCGCCGGAACGGAAAAGTCGAAATCCACGTCACGGCGGTCGTCACGGCCGAGACAACGACGTTCTTCTTCACGCTCCGGTTCCCGTTCACGGAAAAAGCCCACGGATTCATCCGAGGAATAGCGGTGTTCGACATCTCTCCCGCCCTGGTGGATGCACGGATAAAGGAGCTTCTCGACCGTTCCGTTCTTGACCCGGCGACTCGTCTTTTATGCATGGCGGGTTCGTTCATCGCGAGTCATGCCCCGGAAAAAGTGGTCGTTCTCAAGCCGTGGTTCGAGAAACATGCCGTTTCGCACCGTGAGATCACGGAAGCCGTCTTGCAATGTTACTTGTTCACGGGGTTCCCGCCCGTTATCGAAGCCTTCCATCATCTCGAATCGGTCGCGCCGGTATCCCGATTGGAGCCGTACAACGTTGAGAAATATCGGTCGCGGGGCCTGGATACATGTCGCATCGTGTACGGGAAGAATTTCACGCGCCTTTTGCCGAGGATGAAGGAACTGAACGCGGATCTGGCGGAGTGGATGATCATCGAAGGATATGGGAAAGTCCTGAGCCGGCCCGGCCTCCCCTTGAAAACACGGGAACTGATCAACATTGCCGTGCTGGCGGCAGGCGACTGGCCGCGGCAGCTTCACTCACATGTCCTGGGAGCGTATCACGCGGGCGCGTCGGCGGAAGAAATCAGGGAAGTCGTGCGCCAGCTCGACCTGGTCTGCGACCAGGACACCATCGAACGCGCACAGCGGCTTGCTGACGTCATCCTCGAAAAGAGGAGGTAAATGATGAAGTTGGTTTCATGGAACGTCAACGGGATTCGCGCCGCCGCCAGGAAAGGTTTCCTCGATCATTTCCACGCCGAGAACGCCGACGTGTTCTGTATCCAGGAAACGAAGGCACGCGAAGCGCAGCTCGATCCGGAACTCCGGCAACCGCGGGGATATTCTGTTGCCTGGAATTCCGCCGCCAGGCCCGGCTACAGCGGAGTTGCGACCTATAGCAGGCGGGAACCGGCGGCTGTTTCACTCGGGATAGGGGACCCGCGGTTCGACGAGGAAGGACGAGTCATCGCGACCGACCACGGCGACTTTATGCTCTTCAACGTGTACTTCCCCAACGGCCAGCGCGATCACGGCCGTTTACGGTACAAGCTCCGGTTCTACGAGGCGTTCCTGGAGCGCTGCATGGAATTGCGCCGACAGGGGCGAAGCGTCATCATTACCGGGGATTTCAATACCGCGCACCGTGAAATCGATCTGAAGAATCCGAAAACAAACGGGCAGACCTCGGGATTTCTGCCCGAGGAACGGGAATGGATCGATCGTTACCTTGCTCACGGGTTCGTGGATACTTTTCGCGCGCTGTGTGACGAGCCTGGCCACTACACGTGGTGGACGTACCGGTACAATGCCCGGGCGCGAAACATCGGATGGCGAATCGATTATTTCATGGTCAGCGACGATCTGGCGCCGCGCGTGCAGCGGTCCTACATGCAGCCGGAGGTGGCCGGATCGGACCACTGCCCTATCGTGCTTGAACTGGAATAGGTTTTCGGTTGGCGGCGCGGGATTCGCGTATGGGACCGCCTGACACTCAATCGCAGGAGCAGACATGGAACGGTTATTCCTCATAGATGGCATGGCCATCGCCTATCGCGCGTATTTCGCCTTCATCAACAGGCCCCTGAAGAACAAGGAGGGGCTGAACACCAGCGCCGTTTATGGATTCGTGTCAACATTGTTCAAGATCCTCGACACGGAAAACCCGGAACACATCGCGGTCGCTTTCGATTCGAAAGAACCGACCTTCCGTCACAAGAAATTCCCGGAGTACAAGGCGACCCGCCAGGTTATTCCCGACGACTTGATCCCCCAGCTGGGCTATCTCAAGGAAGTTGTCGAGGCGATGAACATCCCGGTTTTGGAAATACCCGGCTGGGAAGCCGATGACATCATCGGCACGTTAGCGCGCAAAGCCGAGAATGCCGGGTACGAAACGTACATGGTTACGCCGGACAAGGATTTCATGCAACTGGTGTCCGACCGCATCAAGCTGTATCGTCCCTCCCGCGCAGGCAACGACTTCGAGATCATCGACGAGGAGGGGGTGCGGAAAAAGTTCGGCGTGAGCCCGCAGCAGGTTATCGACGTCCTCGGTTTGATGGGCGACGCGTCAGATAACATCCCCGGTGTAAAAGGCATTGGCGAAAAAACCGCCATCCCGTTGGTTCGGAAATTCGGCTCCATTCCCGATATCTACGAGCACCTTGACGAGATTGATAAAAAGAGCTTGCGTGAAAAACTGGAGAGTCAAAAGGAACAAGCGTTTCTCTCCCGCGAGCTGGTCACCATCGCCACGGACGTGCCTGTCAACATTTCCGTGGACACGCTTCAACGCGCGGAACCCGATCGACGGAAACTCGCGGAGCTCTTTCGATACCTTGAGTTCAAGCGGTTCCTGGAGCGTATCCAGGAAGGCGCGCAGCTCGATCTCGCTACCCACGAAGACGTGTCATCCGTCCGGCACACGTACGTTATCGTGGATTCAGCGGAGAGATTCGAAGAGCTTCTCGACGCGCTCGGCAAAGCATCACGTTTCGCTTTCGACACGGAAACAACCAGCACGAATCCGCATCTCGGCGAACTGGTCGGCATGAGCTTCGCGGTGGAACCCGGCGTCGCTTGGTATATCCCCTGGCGCGGGTCTTTCAACAGAAGCGAGATACTCCCGGGTGTCCTGGGCATCCTCAGCGATTCATCCAAAACCATCGTCGGGCAGAATCTCAAGTACGACCTCTTGGTGATGCGCTGGCTGGGCCTTGTGACCCGTTCGCCGTTATACGACACGATGATCGCCAGTTATATTCTCGCGCCGAGCGGCGAGCACAACATGGATGCATTGGCGGAACGATACCTCGGGTACAAGCCCATCTCGATAAAAGAGCTGATCGGCTCCGGCAAGAAGCGGATCACCATGGACCAGGTGCCGGTGGAGAAAGTCGCGGAATACGCGGCCGAGGACGCCGATGTCACTCTTCGGCTCGAGCGGGTGCTGAAGGAAAAACTGGCGGAGACAAACCAATTGGACCTCCTGGAGAAAATCGAGTTTCCCCTCATTCACGTCCTGACCGACATGGAGGCGGAAGGCGTGCGCATCGACGAAGCTCTCATGGATGAAATCCGGGTGGGCATGGAAGCGCAGATCAAGGAAGCGGAAGGCGAGATTTTTTCCCTTGCGGGAAAGGAATTCAACATTGCCTCGACCCAGCAACTGGGGAAAGTTCTGTTCGAGGAACTCGGGCTGCCAGCCGTCAAGAAGACCAAGACGGGGTTCTCGACCGACGCTTCCGTTCTCGAACAGCTCAAGGGCAAGCATCCTATTATCGACGCCATCCTGGTTTATCGCCAGATGACAAAACTCAAGTCAACCTATATCGACGCCTTGCCCAAGCTTATCAATCCCAAGACGGGCAGGGTCCATACCTCCTACAACCAGGCAATCGCGTCCACCGGCCGTCTCTCCAGCAGCGATCCGAACCTTCAGAATATTCCCATCCGCACCGAGGCGGGGCGCGAAATCCGGAAGGCGTTCGTTCCACGCGATGAAAACCACGTCCTTCTCTCGGCGGACTACTCACAGATCGAGTTGCGGATCGCGGCGGAACTCTCCGGAGACGAAGCCCTGCTGGAAGCCTTTCGAAAAGGGGAGGACATCCATGCCAGCACGGCATGCAGGCTCTACGGTGTCGCGCCCGGGGACGTGGACGAGGAGATGCGGCGGTATGCCAAAACCGTCAACTTCGGCATCCTGTACGGCATAAGTGCGTACGGGCTGGCCCGCAGGCTCGGCATTTCGAACCAGGAGGCCCAGTCGATTATCGACCGGTATTTCGAGAGCTTCCCCAAGGTGAACGAATACATCGCATCCACGCTTGCCTTCGCCCGGGAAAACGGCTACGTGCAGACGCTCATGGGCAGGCGCCGCTACCTTCCCGACATCAACAACAAGAACCGAACGGTGCGCCAGTTCGCCGAACGCACCGCCATCAACATGCCCATCCAGGGGACGGCCGCCGACA
This sequence comes from Bacteroidota bacterium, assembly GCA_024276335.1. Taxonomy (GTDB): domain Bacteria; phylum Bacteroidota; class Ignavibacteria; order SZUA-365; family JAADGX01; genus JAADGX01. The sequence goes on along the minus strand of JAJRXL010000523.1, from coordinate 2,279 downwards.
TGATCAAGATTGCCATGATCAATATTCACCGGGAGCTGGAGAAAAAATCGTTGCGCGCGAAGATGATTCTCCAGGTGCATGACGAGCTGGTCTTCGACACTCCGCGCGACGAAGTCGAGCAAGTAAAACCGCTCGTCATCGACCTGATGAAGAACGCAATCCCGTTATCCGTTCCCGTCGAAGTCAGCGTGGGAATAGGCGAGAACTGGCTGGAAGCGCATTAATGACTTCCAGGTACGAGGTCCCGCGGGCATGGCTATTGTACCAAATGCAAGATACGCGAGAGATTATCGCAATATCACGAATGGTCTGACTACGGTGGTCCCGGGTGTCGTAAGCCGGATGAAATACGTTCCGGGAGAAAGATTGTCCTGGCTGAACCCTGCGGAATGATCGCCTGCGGTTGCAGTTCCTCGGTAGAGAGTCTTTACGACCTGTCCCAGTGTGTTGATCACTTCCAGGGCCAGGTGTTCATTTCCTGCCAGTGAGTACCGGACAAAAATTGCTGCACCCGGCGCGGCGGGATTCGGGTATACCGGTTCAAGTCCCGGTGTCCTCGGTATTGACCGGGAAGCGGGCAGTCCCGTAGGCGTGGTGGAATAGTTGATGGTGAAGCGGATGATGCTGTCGCTGGTTGTCAGGATCAGCCTGGGGCCCTCCATGTGCCAGCGCGCGAATCCGTCGCCGGTGACCGAGTAGGGCTCGTAATCGAGGTTGAGCCGCACTTCGGAGAGATCTTTTGCCCGGATTTCTCCGTCGAGTTTTTTCTCGTTGCCGTATATATAGCAATCGCCGGGTACGGCAAGTTGAAGGAACGGCCTACCGTTGAAGTACAGCGCGGTTCCGTCAACGATGGCGAGCGCGTAATCACGAGTTGTGCGTGACTGGTCGAAGTACAGGAACGCGGCATCGGTTTTCAGCGAGAACTCCGGGGCGTTGATTGTTCGCGTTGTCCTCTCCATCTGGCGCATGACGATACCGGTCCAAGCATCCTTATCGATAAAGAACATGGCCGAGGGAAACGGCGTCCTGACGGGGGTTATTCTCGGTGTGTTCGCATCGGAGGGATAGAGAACGCTCAAGAAGTGGACGTCGCTACCTCGTGCCTTCGTGTACAAGGCAGTATGTTCCGCGTACTTGCGGTAAGAGGGAGCATGCTTACGGGTTACGGCTTCGTAAGTCGGTTCGCCGGTCTGGCCGATGGCGGTAACGGCCGCCACAAGACTGCTGCGCCCCGGCGTCCACGTAGCCTGTCGCAAGGTTGTATTCACCTTGCACGTGCCGTTCGACACCAGGCCGTTGCCGTGCACCTGGTGCGTGAACGTGCGCACGTTGTTTGTCCGAACATGATCGTCGATGATAAAGAATGCCTTGCGGGCGAAGAGGACGCTGCGTGTAATGTCGGTGCCCTGGTAGCTGGTACGGACGACGGCCTTGTCGAAGTACTCGGAAGACAACGTGTCTTCGATGAAAGCATCGACTCCGAAGAGAAAATTTCCAAAGGAAACACTATCGGGTCCTTTGCCATCGACGAGGATAATGTTGTGGTTGCTGGAATAGATAAGGCTGTCGCGTTGATCGTAGGCGTAATAGCCGGGTTCGATTGCCAGCAAGTCGCTTCCGCGTGCGATGATGAACGCCGTCTCGTTGGCTTGCTTGTGCCCTCCGCCGACAGGCGATTTGTGGGTTCGCGTTCGGCCGTTCTTACCGTTCAGGTAAAGGTACATTGCCTCACCACGCCAGGAATCACGAAAAATGGCTCCCCCGGCTTCAGGCAGGAACACGGTGGGTGGAAAAGGAGGTTCCTCTCCTTCGGGCATGACGCCGGCAGCGATGTACTCCGGTCGAAAATCGTAAGCTCCGCTCAGGAGATTGGAAACGCTCGAAGAGCCCAGGAAATTCCGGTTCGTTTGCATTTTACACGCGTAGTACCCCGGTGAACCGGGCAGGGTTGCCATGATTCCCAGCTCCGGGAAATAGGAATTCATGTAGCTGTCGTCGATGGCGGGCAGTCTTCCATCCGGTAGTTTTATCAACGTGGCCCAGTCGTAAAGGAGGCGGTAGCGTTTATCGAACCAGGGGTTCTGGATAGAGGTACCGTTGTAGGATTCGGTCCAATTTCCGTTGAAGTGCTTCAGGGCGAGAAAGTAGGGCAACGCGGAGATCATGGCGTACCGGAAGTAGTACGGGCTTTCCGAGTAGCCGGAAAGGATGTTGTCCGAACTCTGGTAGTTCCACATCACGTCGTCAATGAACCGGAGAGAAGTCGCCGCCCAGGT
>JAJRXL010000522.1 GCA_024276335.1 Bacteroidota bacterium | reverse complement strand
CGGGGCAGCGCGTTTACCGTGATTCTGCCCGCCCGCCACCGGGCTCCCGTCATAGATCCTGGTGTCCTGATATGACCCACCACGTTCTCATCATCGACGACGAAAAAGACATTCGCGAACCGCTGGGCGAGTTCCTGGACGGAGAAGGATTCGTCACCCTCCTGGCGGCGGACGCTTACGAGGCGATGGACAGGATGTTCGAGTACCACGTCGATACGGTCATCAGCGACATCCGCCTGCCGGGAAAGAACGGCCTGGAGCTGATGCGGGACATCCTGAACGAATACCCGGAGACTTCGTTCATTATTATGACGGCGTATGCGACCGTGGACTCGGCGGTGGAAGCGCTGCGGGCGGGCGCGTTCGATTACATGGTGAAACCCGTCGATTTCAGCGAGCTCCTGCATCGCTTGAAGCGCATCATGGAGCACCGGGTCATGCTGCGGCAGAACATGCAATTCCGCAAGATGGTACACGCCGAGGAAGGGTTCCATCAGATCATCGGCAAAAGCCGCGCCATGAAGCACGTCATCGAGAGCATCCGGAAAGTCGCCGGATCGAACGGCAACGTCCTGCTCACCGGTGAAAGCGGCACGGGAAAAGAACTGGTGGCGAAGGCCATCCATTTCAACAGCCCTCGAAAAAACAACATCTTCCTGCCCGTCAACTGCAGCGCCATTAGTCCCAACCTCATCGAAAGCGAATTGTTCGGCCACAAGAAAGGCTCGTTCACCGACGCGGTGGAAGATCGCGAGGGTATGTTCCAGGCCGCTGACGGGGGCACGATCTTCCTCGATGAAATCGCCGAGATCGCATTGCCCGTCCAGGCCAAGCTGCTGCGGGCCATCGAGGAAAAAGAAATCCGGCCGGTCGGCAGCGCCCATACCATCCAGGTGGACGTGCGCATCATCGCCGCCACACACCGGGACCTCCAGGACATGATTCGAGGGGGAACGTTCCGTGAAGACTTGTTCTACCGCCTGAACGTCGTGGAAATCCACCTGCCCGGCCTCGACGAGCGCCGGGAAGACATCCCCCTGCTCGTGCAGCATTTCATCAAGAAGTTCAACCGCGAAATGCACCACTCGATCACCGGCGTATCCAATACCACCATGCAAGCCTTAATGGCACATCGTTGGAAAGGCGGCGTGCGCGAGCTGGAGAACATTATCGAGCGCGCCATGATCTTCTGCGACGGAGAAATCATTACCTTGGAAAATTTGCCGCCGCAGTTCCAATCAGGCGTAAATGCATTCACCTTCACCGAGAACCTGAAGGAATCCCTGCGGGCATACGAACGCAGGCACATCATCTCCATTCTCGAAGTCTATCCCGACAAGAGGGATGCGGCCCGCATCATGGGCATCGGCCTTTCCTCCCTCTACCGAAAAATCGAAGAGTATAACATCACCCCCGGCGAAATATCCGGTCAAGAATGAACCTTTTCGGTGCTTCCCGAAGGTATCAACTCGCTCTCTTGGCGAAATCACGAACCTCCACAGGGGCCTGCTTGCGGGAATAGCATATATCGCCATCTCCCTCTCCAAGCGAAATATCCCATTTTTCCCTTTTTTCTGGAAAAACGGGAATTTTAATCTTGACATTTTTGTATAGTATATGTTACCTTGATCTTCTGGTCAGAGGTTGACGGAACATGGATCGAGAACGATATCCGCAGCCTGCACCGAACAAGGGAAACAAAAAACATCAATCTGGAATCGAATCATTCATGACAGACGAATCCAAGACGATAGAAGAAATCACCAGCCAGGAATACCAGTACGGCTTCACGACGGACATCGAGACCGAATCCATACCCAAGGGCTTGGACGAGGACGTCGTTCGTCTTATTTCCTCGAAGAAAGACGAGCCTGAATGGCTGACCGAGTGGCGACTGAAAGCTTTCCGCCGGTGGCGGGAAATGAAGGAACCGACCTGGGCCAACGTCCGGTACGAGCCCATCGATTACCAGGAAATCATCTACTATTCCGCACCCAAGCTCGACAAGGATCGCCCCAAGAGCCTCGACGATGTGGACCCGAAGCTTCTGGAGACGTACGAGAAACTGGGCATCCCCCTGAAGGAAAGGGAAATCCTGGCCGGTGTGGCCGTGGATGCAGTCTTCGACAGCGTGTCGGTAGCGACCACCTTCAAGGAAAAACTCTCGGAGCTGGGCATCATCTTTTGCTCTTTCTCCGAGGCGGTGCACAACCACCCGGACCTTGTGCGCAAGTACCTCGGCTCCGTTGTGCCGTACTCCGACAACTTCTTCGCCGCGCTGAATTCCGCCGTGTTCAGCGACGGGTCGTTTGTGTTCATTCCAAAGGGTGTGCGCTGCCCCATGGAACTTTCGACCTACTTCCGTATCAATGCCGCCCAGACCGGCCAGTTCGAGCGGACGCTCATCATCGCTGAGGAGGGCGCCTACGTCAGTTACCTCGAAGGCTGCACGGCTCCCATGCGGGACGAGAACCAGCTCCACGCCGCCGTGGTGGAATTGATCGCGCTCGACGACGCGGAGATAAAGTACTCCACCGTCCAGAACTGGTATCCCGGCGACGAAGAGGGCCGCGGCGGTATCTACAACTTCGTGACCAAGCGCGGAAAATGCCTGGGCAGGAACAGCAAGATTTCCTGGACCCAGGTGGAAACCGGTTCCGCCATCACTTGGAAGTACCCGAGCTGCATCCTGCTGGGCGACAATTCGGTGGGCGAATTCTACTCGGTGGCCCTGACCACCAACTACCAGCAGGCGGACACCGGCACCAAGATGATTCACATCGGCAAGAACACGAAGAGCCTGATCATATCGAAGGGCATTTCCGCCGGGCACGCCCAGAACTCCTACCGCGGCGCGGTGAAAATCATGCAAGGCGCCAGCGGCGCCCGCAATTTCTCCCAATGCGATTCGCTCCTCATCGGGGACGAGTGCGGCGCCCACACCTTTCCGTACATCGAAGTCAAGAACAACGACTCCCAGGTCGAGCACGAGGCCACCACCTCGAAAATCGGGTAGGACCAGATTTTCTATTGCAACCAGCGCGGCATCTCCACCGAAGACGCCGTGGCCATGATCGTGAACGGGTTCTGCAAGGAAGTCCTGATGGAGCTGCCCATGGAATTCGCGGTGGAAGCACAGAAACTGCTCGGAGTCAGCCTGGAAGGGAGTGTCGGGTGAAGGCGGCGCGCCTCGAGGGTCTTGCAACCATGTACAACACACACATTTGAAAAAGGAAACGGAGAAACCATATATGCTGGAAGTCAGAAATCTCCACGCGGGCATAGAAGGAACGGAAATTCTCAAGGGCATCAATCTCTCGGTGAAGGCGGGCGAAGTCCACGCCATCATGGGACCGAACGGCTCGGGCAAGAGCACCCTGTCGCAGATACTGGCCGGACGCAAGACCTACACGGTCACGGAAGGAGAAATCCTGTACGAGGGAGAGAACCTTCTCAACATGAGCCCGGAAGAGCGCGCGCACCGGGGCATTTTCCTCGCCTTCCAGTACCCGGTGGAAATTCCCGGCGTAAGCAACATGTACTTCCTGAAAATGGCCCTGAATTCCATCCGGAAGGCTCAGGGCATGGAAGAACTCGACGCCATGGATTTTCTCACGCTCGTCAAGGACAAGATATCCCTGGTCAACATGGACGAGGCCCTGCTCAGGCGTCCCGTCAACGCGGGATTTTCCGGCGGGGAAAAGAAACGCAACGAAATTTTCCAGATGGCCATCCTGGAACCCAGGCTCGCCATCCTGGACGAAACCGACTCCGGTCTGGACATTGACGCGCTCCGCATCGTGGCCGAGGGCGTCAACACTTTACGCTCCGAGGACAACGCCATCATTCTCGTTACCCACTACCAGCGCCTGCTGAACTACATCGTCCCGGATTACGTGCACGTGCTCATGAACGGCGCCATCGTCAAGTCCGGCGGCCGGGAGCTGGCCCTGGAGCTGGAAGAAAAAGGCTACGACTGGCTCAAGGAAGAAGCGCAACCGGCGCCGGCGGTATGAAGGAGAAACGCATGACGGCAATCAAGACACGCGAGGAACAGAAGGACTGGTACCTCTCGCAGTTCCGGCTGTTCGAATCGAGCCTGAACGGCGATGCCGGCCAGGCCATCCACTCCCTCCGCACGGCGGCTATCGAACGCTTTTCCGAGCTGGGCTTCCCGACTTCGAAAAGCGAGGAATGGAAATACACCAATCTTGCTTCCATCGTCTCCACGCCCTTCCGGCTTGCGTTGGGAAAGGCAGACGTACCCGCCGGGACCCTGGACGGCATCCCTTTCCCCCGGCTGGTTTTCGTCAACGGCACGTTTTCCCGGGAATACTCCTCCACGACCGCCGGCAACGAATCACTTACAATGGCATCCCTGCCCGAGGCGGCGAAATTCCACCCGGAACTCATCCGGGATTTCCTGGGCCGGTACGCCGATGTCCGAACGCAAGCGTTCTCCGCTCTCAACACCGCTTTCCTGTACGACGGGGCGTTCATCCTCGTCCGGCGCGGGGCGGTGATCGAAGAACCCGTACAGCTCGTGTTCATCTCCACCGACCGGGAGGAGCAGTGCATCGCCTTCCCCCGCGTCTTGATCATTGCAGAGGAGAATAGCCAGGTAAAAATCGTCGAGCGGTTCAAGGGAACAGGTGGAAACACCTACTTTAACAACATCGTCGGCGAAACGATCCTCGGGCCTAACGCGGTGGTGGATCACTACAGGATCCAACAGGAAAGCGAAAACGCCTACCACGTCTCCCATTCGCACGTTCACCAGGATCGCGGCAGCGTGTACTCGTCCACGGCTTTCCTGTGGGGAGCGGCCCTTTCGCGGCACGAGGTTCGCGCGGTGCTGAACGGGGAAGGCGGTGAATGCCGCGCCCGGTCCCTGTACCTGGGCAAGAACCGCCAGCACAGCGACATCCACACGGTGCTGGAGCACGCGGCGCCCCGTTGCCAGAGTCATCAGCTCGTAAAAACCATGGTTGACGACGAAGCCCACGGAGTCTTCAGCGGGAGAATCGTCGTGCACCCGGACGCACAAAAAACGAACGCCATACAGACCAACAACAACCTCCTCCTCTCGGAATCGGCGGCCGTCGATACCAAGCCCCAGTTGGAGATTTTCGCCGACGACGTGCGATGTACCCACGGCGCCACCATCGGGAAGATCGACGAGGAAGGCCTCTTCTACCTACGTTCGCGCGGCATCGACGAACAGCAGGCCCGCAACGTGCTGACCTACGCGTTCGCCTCCGAGGTCCTGGAGAGCGTGGCCATCGACGACGTGCGCCGGGAAATGGACGAGCGCCTTCACCGGCAATTCCGGTTCTGAGCCATGTCCGAACCGCAATTCATACCGCCGCCTGTAGCCGGAGCCCTCGACAGCGAGAGCATCCGGCGGGATTTCCCAATCCTCGCGCAATCCTTCCGGGGAAAGCGGCTGGCCTACCTCGACAGCGCCGCCAGCACCCAGAAACCGCTCCGGGTCATCGACGCCATCAGCGAATTCTACACTTCACGTTACGCCAACATCCACCGCGGGGCGTACACGCTCAGCGAGCTGGCGACCGAAGCCTACGAGGAAGCGCGCAGGAAAATGCGGGAGTTTATCAACGCCGGAGACGAGCGGGAAGTCATCTTCGTACGGGGAACCACCGAGGCCGTCAACCTGGTGGCCCAGACCTTCGGACGTATAGAAATCAGCAAAGGCGACTCGGTGGTCATCTCGGCCATGGAACACCATTCGAACATCGTGCCCTGGCAGATGATCTGCGAGGAAAAGGGAGCGGAACTCAAGGTCATCCCAATGAACGACCGGGGCGAGTTGCTATTGGACGAGTACGAAAAGCTCCTGACCGACGCCACCCGCATCGTTGCCGTTGCACATATCTCCAACGCCCTGGGCACGATCAACCCGGTGCGGGACATCATCGCGCTGGCCCACCGGAAAGGCATTCCCG